>NZ_LZMG01000418.1:0-566 GCF_001673615.1 Mycobacterium sp. 1245499.0 | reverse complement strand
ACCCAGGCCGATCACCGCGACGTGGCGCAGCCGCTGTGCTTGCCAGCCGACCCCGTCGCGGATGGCGACGTGCACACCTTCGTCGCGGTAGTAGCCCTCCTGATCGGCGACGTGGGCGATCAGCTCCTCGTGAATGCCACGCCCGACGTATGCCAGATCGATCGTGTGCACGCCGCACCCCTTTCCGGACGGATCGGCCGTCAATCCATGGCGAGGCCGCCATTGACCTCCAGGCAGTGGCCAGTGATGAAACCGGAATCCTCGCCGGCCAAAAACGCCACCGCCTTGGCCACCTCTTCCGGCGTGACGAGCCGCCCCATGGGATTTGTCGCCCCGAGCTGGCCTACTTCTTCGGCCGTCAACAGCGAGTTCGCCGTCGGGTCGGCGACCGTGGCGGGCGAAACGAGGTTGGCGGTGATCTGGTGTGGAGCCAGCTCGAGTGCGACGTACCGGACGAACTGATCCATTGCCGCCTTGGCGGTTCCCAACGTGATCACCGGAGCTAGCCGGGGCATCGGGGCGGCAACCGCATTGGTCATGGCGGAGCAGGGATTCCGGGTGGTCGT
>NZ_LZMG01000417.1:0-2415 GCF_001673615.1 Mycobacterium sp. 1245499.0 | reverse complement strand
CGCGCCGCACGGTGTACTTGCGCACCCACGACTTGAGCAGCCGTGAGTTCAGCTTGGACATCGACGACAGCGGCAGGGCGGCCAGACTCTCGGAGATCCAGCCGCCGTTGGTGCGGCCCGGGCCGACCAGCTGGGCGACGGCGTGCTTGCTGTTGTCGCCGACGAGCACCGCCAGCACCAGCGCGCGGCGTCGCTCCCGGTGATCGGCCGGGATGTCGTAGACCACCGCCGTTGCCAGCACCAGGAACGCGGTGGCCTCCAGGAAGGTCACCGTTTCGGCGGCGGCGGCGGACAGGGCGCTGATCGTGCCGATGCCGGGGATGGTCGCCGCGGCCCCCACGGCAACGCCGCCGGCCGTCACAACGGCCAGGTAGCGCTTGTGCAGCTTGGCCAGGATCTCGGCCGGGCTGGCGTTGGGGTGCGCGTTGCGCAGCCGGGTCACATAGGCCTCGGCGGCCGGACCCTGCAACCGCGAGCTTCGCTCGATGACCTGCGCCAACGCGCGCGCGGACATCTTGGGCCGACCGTTGTCGGCCCTCGGTGCCGACCCCGAGTCGGACATCGTGAAAAACCGGTTCGGCGACTTGTTCCGTCGAGCCCGCATATTGTCTCTCCTGCAAATGGCGTTCTTTCAGGCTAACGCGCCCGCGGGAAATCCCGACGTGTTATGCCCCCCGACCCGATCCTCAGCCGTCGGCCTCTTGCCGCACCGGGAATAATGCAGGCTGGATGTCTGCGACGGTCCGCGCCGTTTCTCGATCCCCATGCTGTTTACCCGCCGGGTATCGCCTGCGTGGGCCGGTCCAGGCCGATCAGATGGGCCGAGACGACTGAACGGCATCGTCGGGAGCGAAACGAGGTGGGGTGGATGAGCACGGCTACGCCCCGCACGCCCGGGGGAGGGCGCGCGGGATCGGCGTCGCCCCGGGCCGCCAACCGCTGGGACTTTCTCACCCGGAGCTCGCCGCAGTCACAGAACCCCTGGAACCCGCTGTGGGCGATGATGATCGGCTTTTTCATGATCATGGTCGACTCGACCATCGTCGCCATCGCCAACCCGACCATCATGGGCAGCCTGCGCATCGGCTATGACACCGTGGTCTGGGTGACCAGCGCCTACCTGCTGGGCTACGCGGTGGTGTTGCTGGTGGCCGGGCGGCTGGGTGACCGGTTCGGACCCAAGAACCTGTATCTGATCGGGTTGGTGGTGTTCACCGTCTCGTCGGTGTGGTGCGGGCTGGCGGGCAGCGCGGCCATGCTGATCGCGGCGCGCGTCGTGCAGGGCGTCGGGGCCGGGCTGCTCACCCCGCAGACCTTGTCGACCATCACCCGGATCTTCCCGGCGGAGCGGCGCGGCGTCGCGGTGAGCCTATGGGGGGCCACCGCCGGTGTCGCCAGCCTGGTGGGCCCGTTGGCCGGCGGTGTCCTGGTCGACAGCCTGGGATGGCAGTGGATCTTCTTCGTCAACGTCCCCATCGGCGTCCTCGGGCTGGGGTTGGCGTACTGGTTGATTCCGGTGCTGCCCACCCAGTCGCATCGCTTCGACCTGATCGGGGTCACCCTGTCCGGGATAGGGATCTTCCTGATCGTGTTCGGGCTGCAGCAGGGGCAGGCCGCGCACTGGCAACCCTGGATCTGGGCGTTGATCGTCGCGGGCGTCGGATTCATGACGGCCTTCGCGTTCTGGCAGTCGCTGAACGCCCACGAGCCGCTGATTCCGTTGGTCATCTTCAGCGACCGCGATTTCAGCCTGTGCAACGTCGGGGTGGCCATCGTCTCGTTCGCCGCCACGGCGATGATGCTGCCGCTGACGTTCTACGCGCAGGCCGTGTGCGGGCTCTCGCCGACCCGCTCGGCCCTGTTGATCGCGCCGATGGCGATCGCCAACGGTGTCTTCGCGCCGTTCGTCGGCAAGATCGTCGACAAATACCATCCGCAGCCCGTGCTCGGTTTCGGTTTCTCGGTGCTGGCCATCGCGCTCACCTGGATCACCTTCGAGATGACACCGACGACGCCGATCTGGCGGCTGGTTATGCCGTTCTTCGCGATGGGCGTCGGGATGGCCTTCGTGTGGTCACCGTTGACGGCCACCGCGACGCGTAACCTGCCGCCGCACCTGGCCGGCGCGGGGTCCGCGGTGTACAACTCCGTGCGCCAGCTCGGCGCGGTGCTCGGCAGCGCCGGCATGGCCGCGTTCATGACCTGGCGGATCACCGCCGAGATGCCGCGCCAGCCGTCCGGCGACGCCGTCGGCGAGGACGCGCTCGCCCTGCAGTTGCCTGCGTTCCTGCGCGATCCGTTCGCCGCCGCGATGTCGCAATCGGTGTTGTTGCCGGCGTTCGTCGCGTTGTTCGGCATCGTCGCGGCGCTGTTCCTGGTGGGCTTTGCGCCCTGGTCGGGTGACGGCAGGGGCGG
>NZ_LZMG01000416.1:0-32698 GCF_001673615.1 Mycobacterium sp. 1245499.0 | reverse complement strand
ACCTCGGGCGGCCCCTTGCCGTCGGTCCAGGCGAGTCGGCCGTTGCCGGCCACCGCCGTGCGCCATTCGCCGCGCCCCACCGCGCCGTGGTCGGATCCGCAGGCGAAGAACAGGTTGTCGGCGTCCGTGCGTCCGCCCTCTGCCCATTCGTGGGCGCGGCGAATGGCGCACGGCGGTGGCCGGCAACGGCCGACTCGCCTGGACCGACGGCAAGGGGCCGCCCGAGGTCAATCATGCGCACCATCCCGACGAGCTGCTGCGCGGGGATCCCGACCCGCCCGAAGGCCAGCCGGTCTAGGCAGGCGTGAAAGGCCGGAAACTGCCGTCGAGGACCTGAAGGTGACCGATGGTGCGGCCGGTGACCTTCCCGGGATCGACTAGGGCCAATTCGACTGCCGCACAGGCGAATTCATCCTCCGACGCGGTGTCATCAAAGCTGCGGGCATAGTAGGCGAGTCCCGGGGTGAGGATCGGTTTGGACGGCGACAGCGCATTAACCGCGATGTTGTGGTCGGTCAGATCGAATGCGGCGCACTGGGTCAGGTGCTCGAGCGCGGCCTTGGATCCGCCATACCCGGGCAGCACGCCACCGCCGCGGTCGGCGTACGGCCCATCGCCCGGCAGTCGCGACGCGACCGAGGTGATGTTGATGATCGAGCCGCCACCCGCCTCGATCATGTCGGGGCACACCATCTGCATCAGCTCGTAGGCCGCGAAGACGGCGATGTCGAAGTGCCGGCGATACGCGTGCAGCGGCGTGCTGACGAATCCCGGCCAGCCGGGCTTGACGGCACCCGACGGCTTGGCGCCACCCGACGGCTTGGCGGTGCCGTCACGCGGTTGCGCGCCCGGCTTCGGCGGTCGCCCGGGCGCGGTGAAGGCCGCATTGTTGACCAGAATCCCGATGGGACCCAACGCCTCTCGCGCCGACTGCACCAGCCGGGCAACCTGCTCACGGTCGGTCAGGTCCGCCCGGACCGGCAGGGCCCGCCCGCCGGCGGCCTCGATGTCGGCGACGGTCTCGCCGATGGTTCCCGGCAGCCGGTCGTCCCAGACTTCTTCGGTACGCCCGGCGACCGCCACCGCCGCACCCTCGGCGGCCAGGGCCAGCGCGATGGCCCGGCCCAGACCGCGGCTGCCGCCGGTGACGATCGCGGCGCGACCCGCAAGCCGTCCCGTCACCGCCGCACCCCGTGTACGACGATGGCGGTGGTCTGCTCCACCCACGCCTCGTCGAGCTCCTCTTCCGGACGCAGCAGCATCCGCAGCATCGTCGCTCCCCCAATCAACTCGATCAACCGGTCGGGATCCACATCGGGATGGGCTTCGCCCCGGTCAACCGCCTCCCGCAACCGCACCCGCACCGCGGTGAACAAATCCACGAACCGCGACATCACCCGCGCGTTGAGCGCCGGGTCGGCCGTCATGTCGGCAACCAGACCGGGCAACGCGGCACGCACCACCGGGGTGGTGAACACGTCGCGGGTGGCCTCGATCATCATCCGCATGTCGGCGGCGATGTCCCCGGCCGGCGACTCCAGGGCGGTCGGGGCCGTCGGGAACGCGGCCTCGTGCACCAGCTCGGCCTTGCTCGACCACCGGCGGTACAGCGCGGATTTCGTGGTGCCGGCGCGCTCGGCGACCGCGGCCAGGCTGATGTTGGAATAGCCCGTTTGGACAAGCAGTTCCGCGGTCGCCGAAAGGATCGCGGAGTCGATACGCGGATCGCGTGGGCGGCCGGCGCCGGAGGCCTTGTCAAGGCCGGACGGGTCTGCTTTCATAACGCTACCTACCGTATCGTAATTGCCTCAACGAAGGAGGCACCTTATGGCAACAGAACCGGCGGTCGACAACGTCGACCGGCTGCAACGCTCCAGCCGCGACGTCAGCACATTGCCGACGGTCATGTCACGCTGGCTCTCCACCGTACTGCCGGACGCCGCAAATCCCGAGGTGACCGTGGAAAGCGGCGTGGATTCGACGGGCATGTCGTCGGAAACGATCATCCTGACCACCCGCTGGCAACAGGACGGCCGGCCGACCGAACAGAAGCTGGTGGCGCGGGTGGCCCCCACCGCCGAGGATGTGCAGGTCTTCCCGACCTACCGGCTCGACCACCAATTCGACGTCATCCGCAAAGTGGGTGAGCTGACCGACGTGCCCGTGCCCCGGGTGCGCTGGCTGGAGAACACCGGGGATGTCCTGGGCACACCGTTTTTCGTGATGGACTACGTGGAGGGCGAGGTGCCGCCCGACGTCATGCCGTACACCTTCGGCGGCAACTGGTTTGCCGACGCGCCCGCCGAGCGGCAGCGCGAACTGCAGGACGCCACCGTCGGCGTCCTGGCCACGTTGCACTCGATCCCGAACGCGCAGAGCACATTTGGCTTCCTCACCGAGGGGCAATCCGGCGACACCGCGCTGCGCAAGCACTTCAACTGGGTGCGGTCCTGGTATGACTTTGCGGTACCCGACATCGGGCGATCACCGCTACTGGAGCGGACCTTCGACTGGCTGGAGGCCAACTGGCCGGCCGCGGCGGCCGCCGCCGAGCCGGTGCTGCTGTGGGGTGACGCCCGGGTCGGCAACGTGCTGTACCACGATTTCCGGCCGGTGGCGGTGCTGGACTGGGAGATGGTGACGTTGGGTCCGCGCGAGCTGGACGTGGCGTGGATGATCTTCGCGCACATGGTCTTTCAGGAGCTGGCCGGCCTAGCCACCCTGCCCGGGCTACCCGGGGTGATGCGCGAGGAGGACGTGCGCGCCACCTACGCGCGGCTGGCCGGAGTCGAAGTCGGCGACCTGCATTGGTTCTACGTGTACTCCGGCGTGATGTGGGCGTGCGTGTTCATGCGCACCGGCGCCCGGCGGGTGCACTTCGGCGAGACCGAAAAGCCCGACGACGTCGAATCGCTGTTCTATCACGCCGGATTGATGCGCAGGCTAATCGGTGAGGGGTTGATCGGCGAAAGCCCAATCGGAGAGGACCAGTAATGCTCGGACCGCTCGACGAGTTCCCGGTACATCAGATCCCCCAACCGATCGCCTGGCCGGGCTCCTCGGACCGCAACTTCTACGACCGCTCCTACTTCAACGCCCACGACCGCACCGGCAACATCTTCGTGATCAGCGGCATCGGCTACTACCCCAACCTCGGGGTCAAGGACGCGTTCCTGCTCATCCGGCGCGGGGATACCCAGACCGCCGTTCATGTTTCGGACGCCATCGATCAAGACCGGCTCAACCAGCACGTCAACGGCTACCGCGTCGAGGTCATCGAACCGCTGCGCAAGCTGCGCCTCGTGCTCGACGAAACCGAAGGCATCGCAGCCGATCTCACGTGGAATGGCCTGTTCGACGTCGTGCAGGAACAACCGCACATCCTGCGCTCGGGCAACCGGGTCACCCTGGACGCGCAGCGCTTCGCGCAGCTGGGCAGCTGGAGCGGGCACATCGTCATCGACGGCGAGCAGATCACCGTCGACCCCGACACCTGGCTGGGCAGTCGCGACCGGTCCTGGGGTATCCGACCGATCGGCGAGGCCGAGCCCGCGGGCCGGCCCGCCGACCCGCCCTTCGAGGGGATGTGGTGGCTCTACGTACCCATGGCATTCGACGATTTCGCCATCGTGCTCATCATCCAGGAAGAGCCCAACGGGTTCCGCTCGCTCAACGACTGCACCCGCATTTGGCGCGACGGGCGCGTCGAGCAGCTGGGCTGGCCCCGAGTCAAGATCCACTACCGCTCCGGGACCCGCATCCCGACCGGCGCGACGATCGACGCCACCACCCCGGACGGGACCCCGGTCCACTTCGACGTCGAGTCCAAGCTGCCGGTGCCCATTCACGTCGGCGGCGGCTACGGCGGCGACTCCGACTGGATCCACGGCACCTGGAAGGGCGAAAAGTTCGCCGAGCGGCTGACGTACGACATGACCGACCCGGCCATCGTCGGCCGCGCGGGGTTCGGCGTGATCGACCACGTCGGCCGCGCGGTCTGCCGCGACGGCGACGGCGAGCCGGTCGAGGGTTGGGGCCTCTACGAGCACGGCGCGCTGGGCCGCCACGACCCGTCCGGGTTCAAGGATTGGCTGACGGTCGCGCCCTAGGTCAGCGGCGGTGATTCAGCGGCGGTAGGCCGCGCCCGGGTGGTCGTCGGGCAGCAGCGGCCCCCCGGCGCCGAGCCGCTGGCGCAGCGTGGAACGCGGCGGCCGCTCGGGGACGCGTCCCCGCCGACGCAGCTCGGGGACAACGAACTTCGCGAAATCGGCGAAGGTGCCCGGGGTCGTCACGTAAGCCAGGTTGAACCCGTCGACGTCGGCCTCGGTGACCCACCGCTCGAGTTCGTCGGCCACCTCGGTCGGCGAACCCACCAGCACCGGGCCGCGGCCGCCGATCCCGATCTCGTCGGCCAGCTCGCCCACCGTCCAGGCGCGTTCCGGCGCGGCGGTGGTGAACGAGGCCAGCGCCGAGCGGTTGGCGTCGGTCTCTACGTATTTCAGCGGTTCGCCGGGGTCGAGTTCGGCCAGGTCGACCCCGGTCCAGCCGCCGAACAACGCCAGCGCTGCGGCGGGGCTGACATACCGCCGGTATTCAGCCAGCTTGGCGACGGCCTCGTCGTGGGTCTCGGCGACCACCGGGGTCACCATGGTGAACACCTTGATCGAGCGTGGGTCGCGGCCCAGCTCGGCGGCGGCGGTCCGCAACGCGCGCACCGGACCGCGAACGATCTGCGGCGTCGGGCCCGAGACGAAGACCGCCTCGGCGTGGGCCGCCGCGAACCGCACGCCCCGCGCCGACGCGCCCGCCTGGAACAGCACCGGGGTGCGTTGTGGCGACGGCTCGCACAGGAACGGACCGGGCACCGAGAAATAACGGCCCTTGTGCTCGATGTCGTGCACCTTGGCCGGGTCGGTGAAGACGCCCCGCTGCGGGTCGCGCACCACGGCGTCGGCCTCCCACGACCCCTCCCAGAGCTTGTAGCAGACCTCGAGGTACTCGTCGGCGATCTCGTAACGCTGGTCGTGCGGGATCTGGGCGTCCAGGCCCAAATTCCTTGCGGCGCTGTCCAAATAGGACGTGACGATGTTCCACGCCACCCGGCCGCCGGTCAGGTGGTCCAGCGTCGAGAGCCGGCGGGCCAGCGCGTAGGGCTGCTCGTAGGTCAGCGACAGGGTGATCCCGAAGCCGAGGCCCTCGGTCACCGCCGCCATCGCCGAGACCGCGGCCGTGGGGTCGTTGACCGGAAACTGGGCGGCGTCGACGACCGCAGCGTCGCGCGAGCCGCCGTACACGTCGTAGACCCCGAGCACGTCGGCGAGAAACAACGCGTCGAATCCGCCGGTCTCCAGGATGCGGGCCAGCTCGGTCCAATAGCCCAGCTCCCGGTACCGGTAGCCCTGATCGTCGGGATGCCGCCACAACCCCGCGGACTGATGCCCGACACAGGCCATGTCGAAGGCGTTGAGAAAGATCCTGCGCGGCGCACTCACCCGATGTCATCCTCACGCGTCTCGCGCGCCGCGTACGCGGCGGCAATCGTGATCGCCGCCAGCACCGCGAAGTACGCCACGATCAGCCACGGCCGGCCACCGCCGACCACCAACAACGACGCGGCGATCAACGGCGCGAACCCTCCCGACAGTACGGCACCGATCTGATAACCCAGCGACGCGCCGCTGTAGCGCACCCGGGTGCCGAAGAGCTCGGCGAACCAGGCCGCCTGCGGGCCATACATCGCGTCATGAACGACGTTGACGCCGAACACGATTGCCAGCACGACCCATAGCGCCGACCCGCTGCCGGCGGCCAGGAAGAACAACGCCAGGGCAACGACCCCGGCGAGCGCGCCGAACAGATACGGTGGCCGCCGCCCCACCCGGTCCGACAGCAGCGCCCAGCCCGGCGTGCTGAGCAACCCGAGCGCCGAGGAGACCAGCACCGCGATCAGACCCACCGCGCTGCCCTTGCCGAATGAATCCTGAAGATAGCTAAGCGAATACGTCGTCAACAAAACGAAAAGCCCGATCTGCGACAGCCGCAATCCGGTGGTGATGACCACGTTGCGCGAGTCGGTGCGCAGCACCTCCACTATCGGCAGCCGGGCCAGCTCGTCGCGCCGCTTGAGCCGCTCGAAGATTTCCGCATCGGTCAGCTTCAGCCGGACGAACAGGCCGATGCCGACCAGAAAAACGCTGAGCAGGAACGGGATTCGCCATCCGTAGGTGAGGAAGGCCGGCCCGGTGACCTTGCGCGCGAGGAAGAACACCGAGGTCGCCAACAGCATGCCGGCCGGCGAGCCCAACTGGGTGAAGCTGCCGAACAATCCGCGACGATCGGGCGGTGCGTGCTCCACCGAGAGCACGGCGGCGCCACCCCATTCGGCCCCCACGGCCAGGCCCTGCACCACCCGCAGGGTCGCCAGCAGCGCCGGCGCCAGCAGCCCGGCCGCGGCATAGGTCGGCAGCGCTCCGATCGCGGTGGTGACCAGACCCATCACCACCAACGCGCCCACCAGAACCGCCTTGCGGCCCAACCGGTCGCCGAAGTGCCCCGACAGCACCGCACCGAGGGGCCGGGCCCCGAATCCGGCGGCGTAGGTGGCGAACGAAGCCAGTGTCCCCGCGGTCGATGAGATATTCGGGAAGAAAAGCGGTTTGAAGACCAACGCCGACGCGGTCGCGTACAGGTAGAAGTCATACCACTCGATGGTGGTGCCGATCATGCTGCCCAGGGCCACGGTGCGCAGGTTCGGCGCGGTGCCGGCGACCACGGCTGAACTGGCAGGACTGGCGGCAGAACTGGTGACGGGGCTTTCGGAAAGCACGTGGTGGCAGCGTAATTAACATAGCGAGCTAGGCATATGTTTGCCATCGCCGTGAGCCAAACGCCGGCGACCAGCTTGTAAGAAATTGCCATGAAATGCGCAGAAATGCGGTTCACTAGACCGCGTGTCGAATCCGCCGCGCATTGTCGACGTTGTCGTCGTCGGTGCGGGCTTCGCCGGACTCGCCGCGGCGCGCGAGCTGGCACGGCAAGGCCACGATGTGGCGGTTTTCGAGGGCCGCGACCGCGTCGGCGGACGGTCCCTGACCGGCAGCGTCGCCGGATTGCCGGCCGATCTGGGCGGCACGTTCGTCGGGCCGACCCAGGACGCCGTATTGGCGATGGCCGCCGAACTCGACGTCCCGACCACCCCGACGCATCACGACGGCAAGAACCTGATCCATTGGCGCGGGTGGACGCACGCGTATCACGGCACCATCCCCAAGCTTTCGCTGACCGGCCTGCTGGATATCGGCCGGCTGCGCTGGCAATTCGACAGGATCGCGCGCAGCGTCCCGCTGGCGGCGCCGTGGGACGCCCGCCGCGCGCGTGAACTCGACGGCCTGTCGCTCGGCGGCTGGTTGCGCTCGGTGCGTGCGACGGCTTCCTCGCACGACCTGCTGGCGATCGTGGCGCGGGTGACCTGGGGATGCGAACCCGACGACGTGTCGATGCTGCACGCCGCCCGCTACGCGCACGCGGCCGGCGGGCTGGACCGACTGCTCGACGTCGAGGACGGCGCCCAACAGGACCGCTTCCCCGGTGGCACGCAACAGATCGCCGAGGCGGCGGCCGCCGAACTGGGCACCCGGGTGGTGCTCAACGCCCCGGTGCGGCGGATCGAGCGGCACGGCGCGGGCGTCACCGTCACCACCGACCTCGGCGAGACCGAGGCCGGGTTCGTCATCGTCGCCATCCCGCCGGCTCACCGCGCCTCCATCGAGTTCACTCCCCCGCTGCCCGCCGAGTACGAGCAACTCGCCCGGCACTGGCCGCAGGGCCGGCTCAGCAAGGCCTACGCCGCCTACTCCACGCCGTTTTGGCGGACCAACGGGTTTTCCGGGCAGGCGCTGTCCGACGAGGGCCCGGTCTTCATCACGTTCGACGTCAGTCCGCACCCGGACGGACCGGGCATCCTGATGGGTTTCGTCGACGCCCGGTCGTTCGACTCGCTACCCAGCGATCAGCGTCGCCGCGACGCGTTGCGCTGCTTTGCAACGCTTTTCGGAGACGACGCGCTCAAGCCCTTGGACTACGTCGATCACCGTTGGGGCGCAGAGGAATTCGCGCCGGGCGGCCCCACCGCCGCGGTGCCGCCGGGATCGTGGACCCGGTTCGGGCCGTGGCTGCGCGAACCGGTCGGGCCGATCCACTGGGCCGGCACCGAAACCGCCGACGAGTGGACCGGTTTCCTCGACGGGGCGATTCGCTCCGGGCAGCGCGCGGCCGCGGAGATCACCGCGCTGCTATGAGCTGATCCGGCGGGTGGCCGCGTTGCGCATCGCCGTTTCGGCGAGCGCGCGCAGCTGGCGGTTCACCTCGCGGGGGTGTTCGAGCATCGAGCAGTGCCCGCCGGGCAGTTCGACCAGGTCGATCAGGTTGGGCACGCTGCGCGCGATCCTGCGGGACTGGCTGATCGGGGTGAGCCGGTCGCGTTCGCTGCCGATGACCAACGTCGGGACGGTCAATCCGTCCAGGTCGAGATAGCGCGACCCGAGAGACGCGACCAGCGCCCTCGCGCACCCCGCCCGTCCGGCCGGTGAGGTGTTCTCGAAGAGCTCGTAGACAAGCCTGGCGATGCCCGGATCGGCGTCTCGTCCGGTGGCCAGCATCGCCACCACATAGCGGCTCGGGATGCGGGCGGGACCGGGCACCGCGAACCCACCGAACGCATTGATCAGGGTGCGGCCGGCCAGAACCCGGGCCGGCGACAACCCGTAGGGCACCGGCAACAGCTGCACCTTGCGGATCAGATCGCCGGTGGTGGTATTGATCAGCGCGACCGCGTCCGCGCGCCGGGGAACCTTGTGGCGGTAGCGCTCCGACCACGCCGCGATGGTGATGCCGCCCATCGAGTGGCCGGCCACCACGGCGCGTTCGTGCGGCGCCAAGGTCGCATCCAGCACCGAATCCAGGTCGGAGGCAAGGTGTTTGAGGCTGTAATTGTTGGCTCGTGGCACGCCGCTGCGGCCGTGGCCGCGATGATCGAAGGCGATCACCCGGTAGTCGTGGGACAGGTCGGCGATCTGGTACGCCCACGCCCGGATGGCGCAGGTGATGCCGTGCGTCAAGACGATCGGATAACCGTCGGGCGGCCCGAACACCTCCGCGTGCAACCGGGTGCCGTCGGCCGCCCGGACCGTGACGGTCTCACTGGGCGGCAGCCGGTCGGGGAACGGGTCAACCGTGCGGGCCGATCGTCGAGCACTCATCACCGCTCCCCCCTCCAACGCGGCGCCGTTGCCGCAGCTAAGGATGGGACGATTTTATCCCTAAGTTCGGTTCGCTTTTGGTAAATCCGGCAAACGATTCTTATGAGACGCTTAGACTCGTGTCGGGGTTGTCGCGCCGGGCATTTTTCGCGGCCGCGACCGGCGTGGCCGGTGGCGCGCTGGCCGCCGGGTGCGCACCGAACCAACCGACACCCGCCACGGGCCGCCCGTCCGCTCGGCCCGCGCCGGACACCACCTCGATCCTCGTCGTCGGCGCCGGGATGGCGGGTTTGTCCGCCGCCCGCAGCCTTGCCGACGCCGGGCGCCCGGTTCGCGTCATCGAAGCCCGCGACCGCATCGGTGGCCGGGTCTGCACCGACCGCGGCTGGGGCACGCCCCTGGAGCTGGGCGCCTCGTGGATCCACGGCACGACGGACAACCCGCTGACCGAGCTGGCCCGCCGGGCGCGATCGCAACTGGTAAGCACCGACTATTACGGGTGGGTCAGGCTCGCGGTCGATCCCGCGCTACAGCCGCTGGATTACCAGAGCGCAACCTGGCGATCGTTTGTCGAACGGGCGCGCAGTCTGCGCGACGCGACAAGCCTGGGCGCCGCGGTGCAAGCCGCCGCCGACGGCGCACGGCTGTCCGCATCCGACCGCGCCCAGCTGGCCTTCTATCTGACCACCGAGATCGAGGACGAATACGCCGCCGACGCGAATCAGCTTTCGGCCGCCACCTTCGACAAGGGCGATTACGCCGGCGGCGACCAGGACGTCATCATCAACGGCTATGACGCCCTGCCCAATTCGCTTGCCGAGGGGCTGACCATCGAACTCGACACGCCGGTCACCGCGATCGTGCAACGCGACGACGCAGTCATCGTGCGGGCCAAAGACAAGTCGTTTCGGGGTTCGGCCGCGATCGTCACCGTTCCCCTCGGCGTGCTGAAATCCGGTGCGATCGCCTTCGATCCGCCGCTGCCCGACGCGCACGCCCGGGCCGTGACCGCCCTGGGTTTCGGCGCATTGTCCAAGAGCTTCTTTCGCGTGGACCAGCGAACGTGGAAGGTAGACAACGCTTTTTACCAGTACCTCGGGCCCGAAGGCGGGCTGTGGTCACAATGGTTCACCCTGCCCGGCGATGCCGGCCCAATCGTGTTGGCGCTCAACGGCGGCGAGCGCGGGCGATTCGTGGAGTCACGCGCGCCCGGGGACGTGCTGGCCAGCGCGCTGCCCGTGGCCCGCCGGCTCTTCGGCGACAACATCTCGCTGACCGAGGTGCGGACCTCGAACTGGACCGTCGACCCGTACGCCCTCGGCGCCTATTCGTTTCACCCGCCCGGCTCCGGCCTCGACGACCGTCGCCGGCTACAGCAACCGATCGGTGACCGGCTTTACCTGGCGGGTGAGGCGGTGGGCATCGACAATCCGGCCACCGCGGCGGGCGCGCTGGCCAGCGGGCGCTATGCCGCCGATCAGCTCCTGCATCGACTGAACGGTTGACCCGGCCGGCTTGGCCGTCAGGAGGATGCGGCCTGCTGCCTCAGCGTGGTGTGCGGGCTTTGGCCATAGGTCTGCCGATAGAGCACCGCGAATCGACCGGTATGCGCGAAGCCCCACCGCTGGGCGATCTCGGTGACGGTCGAGCCGGGGGTCGTCGCTGTCATCAGCTCTTGATGGGCGCGGCTGAGCCGGACGCGGCGCATGTATTCGGTCGGAGTCGTGTCGAGCTGTCGCCGAAAGAGGTACTGCACCGCCCTGGGGGTCAGGTGCACCGCCGCCGCGACCTCGTTGATGCCGATGTCTTCGGCGGCGTGGCGGTGGATGAAAGACACTGCCTCCTTGAGGGTTTCGGGCAGGGCGAGATCGCTGGCCGGGTCGTGTTCGGTGAGGTTGGACGGGTAGCACTCGAGCAGCGCACCGGCCACCAGGTTGGCCATACCCGCCGCGATCCGCGGCTGCGCGGCGGTGTCGGCGGAAGTCAACGTCGCCACCACATAGTCCAGGGCTCGGTGCCATGCCCGCACGGCCGCACGGGAGCGCGGGCGCCAATTCAAGAACCGGGTCTGCTGCCCCAGCGACGAATGCCAGTCCGCGGCGACTCTCTGCAACGCTTCCGCCTCGACCTTGATCACGTCGAAACGCGCGCTATTGCAGTGCAATACGCACGACATGCCATGCGCGACGAGAATGGGGAAGTCCGTGGTCGCCAGCGGACCGCCCGCGACGCTCAACGATCCCGCACGCGGCTGGACCACCACGATGGTGTCGGATGCCGAGATCTCGAGGGTCGAACGACCCTGGATCATCACCTCATCGACCGTCAACAGACCGGCATCACTGCGCCGATGTGACATCGCGGCGTGAGTGGTGAGCCCGGAGATGCGCCAGCCCGGTTGATACGCGCCGGCGAAGAACCGCCGCGCGGCCTGTGCATCGACAGTGCGAAACTGCTTGTATTGCACAGCGGCTGGGCGGATCGCCGGTTCGGCCTCACGGCCGAGCACCGGACGTGCGGGACAATAACCGGACCCGGGCCCCTCGTCCGATTCCCCGACGAGCCCCACTGCCGGCTTCGCGGGTTTGCTGCCGGCCTCACTCGTCACGGTGGTCATGACCGGCCTGGATGCTTTGCGTTCGGGCCTCGCATCATTGCCTCATCGCGCCGTCGATGGTGCAGCGATCCGGTCCTGCGGCCCGACGGTCTCGTAAATGTTCAGCGTGTCGAGCGCAATTCGCGGCCACGCGAACCGCGACACGGCGCGGCTACGGCCCGACGAACCCATGCTCTTAGACTGAAAGCGCTGGCCGAGAAGCCTTCTCGCCGCCGCGGCCAACGCGACGGGATTCTCCGGCGGCACCACCAGACCGGTGATGTCGTCGAGCACGACGTCGGCCAGCACACCCACGCTGGCCGCGACCACCGCCACCCCGCTGGACATGGCCTGCAACACGGCGGTGGCCCGGGGCGGTTGACGGGGCGTGCATGCCACCATGTCGGCGGACCGGATGAACTTGGGCAGTTCGGCATCGGCGACCCGGCCGGCGAAGCGCACCCGGTCGTCCACACCCAGCTCCGACGCGAGACGTTGCAGCTGCGCACGTGCATCGTCGTGGCCGCTGCTATTGGCGTCGTTTTCGACGATCAGCAATTCGGCGCCGCGCACCTTGGGCAGCGCACGGATTGCGATATCGAGACCATTGCACCACAACGGATTTGGCGCCACCAGCAGGATACGTTGCAGCCCGTTACGCGATACTGCCGGACCAGTCGGACTGTAGCGCTCGGCGTCAACACCGCACGTCAAAGTGGACACCCTGGCCCGGCGGTGACGCAGTCGGGTCAGCGCATCGGCGTCGACGCTGCTCTCACCCGTCACCCAGGTAGCGCTGCGCGCCAGGAGCGGTTCCACGCGCTCCCGTTCGTTCCGTTCCGCCCCGGCGTGGCCACGCGATGTCGCGGCCAACCCCAAAAAGGTCTGCACGGTCGGGATGTGTCGACGGCGCGCGGCCAGCTGGGCGGCCAAGCCGCCCAGCCAGCCGTAGGCGTGCACGACGTCTGGAGGCTCGGTCGACCAGATTCGGTCCAAAGTGGCCGCCCACTCCCCCACATCGGGCAGCACGTCAACCGGTGATGCCGCCTTGCGGGGACCGACGGGAACCGAGATGCGGTGGTAATTGGCCTCGGCGGCCACTTGCGCGGAACGCCGGCTGGCTCGTCGCAGGCAGATAGTGGCGTTGTGGCCCTGGGCCGCCAGCGCGGCGCATAGCTGCTCCGGGTCCTCCCCGACGACGTCGTCGCCACTGACAATTGCCACCCTCAACTGCTATTCCCTCCGCGCCACCGTCCTTCTGCCAACACCAGATGGCATACCCTGCGCGGAAATCGCGAAACGGCTGCGACGGCCTCTTCGCCTGCAGGCCCGAGGTTCGCCACGTGGACTAGAGGTAAGCGCTAAACCGGGATCGCCCGGGACTGCGGCGTGGGTCGGCAAGGTGGAGACTTGAGGGATGCAGACTCACGGGCACGGCACCGCCGTTGAGCTGGTGGCGCTGCTGGCGTCGGCGGGTGGCCTGGAAGCCCTGTCGACGGTCTTGCGCGATCTGCCCCCGGACTTTCCGGCCGCCGTCGTCGTGCAACAACACCTGGGGGGCCACACCAGCGTCCTGCCCACCATCCTGGGCCGACTGATGGATCGTCCGGTCGGCTGGGCGCGCCAGGGACAGGCCCTCACACCGGGACAGGTGGCGGTCTGCCCGCCGGGAATGCTGTTGGAAGTCACCGTCGATGCCCACTTCCGGCTGCACAGCGGGGTCAACCACGGGACCCAGGGGTCGGACGTGCTGCTGACGTCCATGGCCAGTTCGTACGGACCGAGGAGCGTTGCCGTGGTGCTGTCGGGGTCGGGACACGACGGGGCGGCGGGCACCGTCGCGATGAAGGATGCCGGTGCCATCGTCATCGCCGAAAGTCCGGCGACGGCGCAGTACCCGTCGATGCCGCTAGCCGCCGCGCGCGCCGGCGCCGACCTGGTGTTGGACATCGACGAAATCGGGCAGGTCTTGGTCGGCATCGTCGGTGGGGCACCGCTACCCCAACAGCGGAAATCACCGGCACCCCAGGCTATGGACGTCGGCGCGGCCATTGCCACCACCTACGGCGTTCTCGACGGCTTACCCCCGAAGTTTGGCAGCAACACTGCGGCGGCCCGGGGCGAGCTCGCCCGACGGCGGGCGGCAGAACTGCAACGCAGGCGGCGGGAGCTAACGGTGGGATTGGGCGCCACGCAGGAGACGGTTGCCTTGGCTCGACGCAGGGCCCAGGAATCACGGTCCCGCGCGCAACTAGCTCATCAGGCCGCCGAGGAAGCATCCGTCCGGTGGCCGAATCGGTTGTCGCACCACCAGATCACGGGTAACTAACCGACAACCTCCATCAGCAGCAGCGCCCCGCCGACCGTCCCCTCGCTGGAGCGGAACGACGTGCACGTGATGCGCACCGTGGCCGGACGGCCACGCCGGTTGACGGCGTCCACCACCACGTGACCGGAGCTCTCCGGGTCGACAAAAGCGTTGCCGATCAAGGGCCGCACGGCATCAAGCGGCAGGCCGATGTCCAGGTTGGTCAGCCTTGACCCCGTCGCTTCGTCGGCCCGCAGCCCCCAGAGCTCCTCACAGCCGCGGTTCCACAGGATCACCTTCATTTCCCGGTCGACCACCACCATGCCCATCCGAACCGAGTCGATCAGCGAATCCTGGAAATGCTTGGCTTCGTCCAATTCCAGGCTGCGCTCGCGCAACATCTCGTTGATGGTGTGCAGTTCGTCGTTGGTGGACTGCAGCTCCTCGTTCATGGTCTCGAGTTCTTCGTTGGTCGACTGCAGTTCCTCGTTGGTGGTCTCGAGTTCCTCGACCGTGGATTGCAATTCCTCGTTGGTGGTCTCGAGTTCCTCGTTAGTGGATTGCAGCTCTTCGTAGGCCACCTCGAGTTGCCGGTTGGTTTGGACGACCTTGTCCAGCAGCGCGCGCGTCGCGGTGACGTCGAAGAACACGATCGACACCCCGAGCAAGCCGTTCTCGGCGTCGACGAGGGGGTTGACGTGGATCTCGAACCACACCGTTTCGGCACCCGGCCGCTGCCACTTGACGTCCTGGATCCGCGCCGAGCGCCGCTCCACCTTGGCCTGCTCTAGATATGCACGAAGCTCCACCGGACGGTAGGACACCTCGAGATCGCGCAGCAGCCGGCCGATGTCGCGGGCCGAGAGCCCGAAGGTGGTCTCGGCCTGCTGGTTGATCATGGCGACGGTGTCCTCGCCGGTGACCACGATCTGGGCCACCGGACTGGCGCGAAATGCCAAGTCGCGCACCGTCGTCAACCCCGGCAGGTCCACGTTGCGCTCGTAGAACGCCGCATTGGGATCGTAGCGATCCACTCCGCCGTGAGTTCCGGCCACCTTGCGAAAGATCCGGTGTTTGAGGTTCACCGGAGTGAATCTTTCTCCGTGGCTGAGCAACATCTCGGCGTGCCCGAGAAACAGCGTGCCCTGCGGCGCTAGGGCGAAATGCAGACGCCCCAACACGTTTCGCTGCGTCTCCGCGTTGAGATACATCAGGCTGTTGCGGCACACCAGCAGATCCACGCGCGAGATCGGCGCGTCCTTGACCAAGTCGTTGCGGCCGAAGATCACCGCGCGCCGCAGGTCTTTGTGAAAAGCGTAGCGGCCGTTGAGCTGTTCGAAATAGCGCCCCAACAGATCCGGCGGTACGGACTCGACCGCCTTGGCGTCGTAGGAGGCGGCCCGCGCCTCGCTGAGCGCGTCCTCGTCGACATCGGTGGCGTAGATCTTGACCCGTTCCCGGAACCCGTCCGGTCCTAATGCCTCGGCGAAGAGCATGGCCAGCGTATAGGCCTCCTGCCCCGAGGCGCAGCCGGCGCTCCACACCCGAATCGGATCGGCGGGGCCGCGCTCGGCCAGCAACCGCGGTATGATCTCGGCGCTGACGAACTCCCACGCATCGGGGTCACGGAAGAACGAAGTGACGTTGATCAGGACGGTGTTGAACAGCGCGGTGAATTCATCGGAACTGGCCTGCAGGAAATCGAGGTAGTCGTCGAACGCGGGGTAGCCCGCCTGGTCCATCCGGTGCCGGACGCGCCGCATCAGTGAGGTGCGCTTGTAGCCGGTGAAGTCGAATCCGCGCGAATCCCGCATATACCGCAACAGGGCTTCGAAAGCCTCGTCAGTCGTGGATTCCATGCACGTCCCGTCGATAACGATTTACCGAAGGACATGAACACTACTCGCGGTCAGAACTGGTTTTCCTGACCGATCAAAGCCCACACGGTTTTGCCCGACGACGTCGGGGTCGCGCCCCACGCCCGGCACAACGCGGCGACGATGGCCAGCCCAGAGACGATGTCGGCGCCGAGGGCGGCGTCTTCGTGCCGCCCGGGCAGGCGAGAACTGTTGTCCTCCACGGCGACCGTGACGGTGTCTTGGTAGCTCTCGACGATCAACACCGGTGCACTCCGCGTGTGGTCGAGAACGTTTTCGACGAAGACGGTGGCCAGCGTGGCAGCGACCGGGATCACCTCGCCGATGTCCCACTGGGTGAGCCATTCGCCGATCACACTGCGCGCAACCTCGAGGCTGCTGATGTTTCGTGCCAGGCTGGCGCGGGCCCGGCGTCGCACTCGCAGGGACTGACTCGCCACGGCGTCCAGGGCGATCTCGCGGGTGGCATGTATCGGCACATACCGGGTCACCCCGGCCGAGCTCATCGCGCGCCGCACCTGCGGGGCGGAAGCAACCAGCAGGATCGGCACATCGGGCCAGACGCTGACGTGCCAGCGAGCGCTGGTGAACACCGTCCACGCGGAGGCCGATGGCGCATGCAGGCCGTTGATGTCGACAATCACCGCGCGGGGTTCGTCGATCGCGGCCTTGATGACCGCGTCACGGATGGTCCGATAGGTCGAGCTGTCGAGTACCCCCGCCACGGTCAGGATCGGCAGGTCTTGAGACGTCTCCCGCTCGATCCGGACAGTCGGTCGGTCGCCGGTCATCCAGCTTCACCCTCTTGCTGGGCGGTGGTCGAGAGCCGGTCGCTGAGCAGGGTCAGCGCGCGCTCGGTCTCCTCCGCAATCGCCATGTAGCGCCGCACGAGCAGCTCGGTTCCAGCTTTGGCGGCCATGCCCCGGGCCAGCCTGGCCTTTTCCTGCAGGCTGCGCACCGCGATCCACATCGCCCCCTCGAGTTCGGTGTCCCGCGCGCCCAGCAGGGCCTCGGCCGTCCACGCGTGGCCCACCTGGCAGCGGAAATTGCCCTCGCTGACGGAAACCAGCGAGCCATTGCAGTCGGGGCAGGTGTAGCCCGACGGTGATCCCAGTTTCTCGGTATCGAAATCGGTCGCGAACCGCGACATCATGGCGATGCGGTTCTCGAGCTCCATCGCGGAGTCGCGCTCCATGTCGGAATCCTCTATCTCTCGGTGCGACAGCTCTTTGAGGACCGCGCCGATGCCGGCCGCCGGCGACTGCCGATCCACCACGCCGGCATCAACGGCGTTGGTCGGCATCGCCGGGAACAACGCGTCCTCGGGTGACTGGCCGATGGTGGTTCCGCCGCGCGAACGGATGGCGCCCAGTCCCAGCACGCCGTCGTCGAGCACGCCGGAGAGCAACACGCCGATCGCGCGGGGCCCGAAGTTCAATGCCACCGAGCGAAACAAGGCATTGATCGCCGGGCGGTGGCCGTTCTCGGTCGGCCCCTGGGTCAGCAGCACGCGATGATCGGCGACCAGCAGATGGCGGTCCGGCACACCGACGTAGATGCGGCCGGGCTCCAGCGCTGCGCCGTCTTGGGCAGCTACCGCCGGCAGCGGACCGCTGCGGTCGATGATGCGGGCGAGGATGCTGGGCGCACCCGCGGGCACATGAAGCACCATCAGATACGCGTACGGCACGTCCGGCGAGAGGCCGGCGGCGAGGTTGGACAGCGCTTCCACGCCGCCGGCCGATGCGCCGATCGCCACCACGCCTTGCAGGGCGCCGACCTCAGCCGTCTGAACCACCACTTTCGACTACCCCTATCGATGGTAGGTAATCGGCCGGCCGCTGAATAGCGGCCGCCGACGAGCTGCCCGACCGGTTCGTCGAGGACTTCGCCGCCGCCCTGGCGCGGCACCGCTGCTGGGAACGGCGCACGGACCCGGTGCCGGCCTGAGCAGGTTTTTGAACCGGCCGGGGCGGGCACTACTGACGAAGATGTCTGTGGACAGGAGGATGAATCATGCCGCGTTCCTCGATCAAGAACGAAAAGATGTATCAGGACTTGCGCAAGAAGGGCGACTCCAAGGAGAAGGCCGCGCGTATCTCGAACGCCGCCGCCGGCCAGGGCAAGTCGAAGGTCTCCCGCAAGGGCGGCAAGTCGGGGTCTTACCAGGACTGGACCGTGCCCGAGCTCAAGAAGCGCGCCAAAGAGCTTGGCATGTCCGGCTATTCGAGCCTGAGCAAGGACAAACTGGTCGCCAAACTGCGGAATCACTGACCGGTCAGGCCGAGTCGGTCGACCAGCACCAGAAAAGCGACGGCGTAGTCGTTGTCGGCGGTCTGCGCCCGAATGGCTTCCCAGTCCAGGCGTTCGCGCACCGCGCGGACCGCGGGCAGCAATTTGGCGAAGTCGCAGTGGTGCTCGCCCAGCGAGCGCAGCTGCTGGACCAGCACCATGGTGGGAGGCAACACCGGCATGCGGATCGCCAGCACGTCGCGTTGTTCGGCCCTGTTCAGCGTGTCGGCGTCCACGGGCACGCCATTGATGCGATGCAGGATATCCACGAGTACGCCGGCGGTGCGGGCCTTGAACAACCAGTCCTCCGGCGGGCGTTCGATGGCGAATCCGGCGTCGGCCAAAGCGGTGACGGCGGCGTCCACGTCGGTCTCGCTCACCACCAGGTCCACGTCGTGGCTGGGTTCCGGTGCGCCGTAAGCCCATAGCGCATAACTGCCGGCCAAGGCGAAGGGTGGCCCCTTCTCCTTGAGCGCCGAGGCCGCGCCCCGCAGCGCATCTCGCAATGGCGTGGCGCAGGCGGATCCGTCGGTGTGGGTGTCGGTGGCGGCCATGGTGTTTAGGTCATACCCGGCGAACGGGCGAGGCAACCTGGGGCGGTCGCTGAAGCCGTTTAACTTGCGGCTAATCGGGAAATCTTGGGGTTATGTCAACCGCCGTGCCATGCGCATATGACGGTGCAGCCGTCGTGATCCCCGTCCACAACGAACGAGCAAAGCTGCCTGCGTGTCTGCGCGCGGTACTGACTGCCGCCCTGTGTGCGCCGATCCCGGTGCAGATCGTGGTGGTGCTCGACGGTTGTGATGACGGCAGCGACGAACTGGCCGGCGACTACGGCCCCGATGTGCATTTCCTCAAGGTAGACGTGCACACTCCCGGCACGGCCCGGGCCGTCGGGTTCGGTTATGCGCGCTCCCTGTTCAGCGACGATGCCAACTGCTGGTTTGCCACCACCGACGCCGACGGTCGAGTCGACCCGCGCTGGCTGACCCATCAGCTGAAGTCCGGCGCGGAGATGGTCGTGGGCGTCGTGCGGTACTACGAGGCCGGCGCCGGACACCGGGAAAGCCACCACGAGTTGGTCGGCGGCGACATGGGCTTCGACGCGCGGGCGTATTGGCATGTCGGTGGCTTTCGTACCCTGCCGACCGGTGAGAAGACCGACTTGGTCGAGCGGTTCGAAGCCGCGGGCCACCGCATTCATCGACACACCGAACTGTCTGTGATCACACCGGCGCGGACCGAGGCTCGGGCCCTGCACGGATTCGCCCACCTCAGGCCGTTGGGGAGATCGGCGGCGGGTGATTGCGCGTGACGGCGGGGTTGGTTGAGCACTGGCTGGAGTCCGGACGACTCGAGTTACCCCTTCCCGCCTCCGGTCGCACCGCCGAACGCTGGCAACGCCTGGCGCGCCTCGCCGAGGAGAACATCGTGGCGGCCAGGATCGCCGAAGCCCACGTCGACGCGGTGGCGATACTTCACGAGCTGGGCGGCAAGCCACCCGAACCGGGTCAGCTGTGGGGCGTGTGGGCGGCCGAAGCCCCCGACGCCGTGCTGACGGCCACCGACGTCGACGGCGCCTTCACCCTGAGTGGCACCAAGGTGTGGTGCGCGGGTGCGGGGTTCTGCACCCACGCACTGGTGACCGCGCGACTGGCGGACGGCACCCGCGGCCTGTTCGCGGTCACCGCCACCGACCCGACCGTCAAAGCGTTGCCGAGCACGTGGTGGAACGCCGGTATGGCGGGCAGTGACACCAGGCCGGTTCAGTTCACCAATGCCCAGGCCGTCGCCGTGGGCGACCCCGGGGCCTACCTGGACCGCCCCGGCTTCTGGCATGGCGCCATCGGTGTCGCCGCCTGTTGGCTGGGCGGCGCGCGCCGGGTCGCCGACCCGCTGTACCGTTGCGCCGCAAGCCAATCCGCCGACGCTTATTCGCTGGCGCATCTGGGCGCCGTGGACGCCGCGCTCGCCGCCGGTGACGCGATTCTGACCGCAGCGGCGAGCCAGATCGACGACGACCCGTTCGACCGGGCCGGCACCGCGCAGCTGTTGGCCCGCAGGGTGCGCACGGTGGTGGAACACGCGGTCGACGAAGCCATCACCCGCACCGGGCGGGCGCTGGGCCCGGGCCCCCTGTGTCAGGATGGGCGGCACGCGCAGCGGGTCGCCGATCTGAGCATCTACATCCGCCAAAGCCACGCGGAGCGAGACCTCGCCGAGCTCGGGCATCTGGCGGGCCAGCAGGCGACGAGGGACCCATGAAAACCCTGCCGGCGGGCAACTGCGCCAGGTTTGCGGCCAAGCCGCTGACGCACAGCGGCACTCCAGCGCCGTTGTGGCTGGCCGAGTTTCAGGAGCGGCCCCTGCCGGCGCTGGATCTGACGGAGTGCAAGAACCTGGTCGTGGTGGCCCCGCACCCCGATGACGAAACCCTGGGCTTGGGTGCCATGATCACCCAGCTGGCCGCGGCGGGGGCGCGAATTCACGTGGTCTGCGCCAGCGACGGCGGCGCCGCACGCCCTGGAGCGTCGGCCTCGGAGCGTCTTCGCATGGAAACCATCCTTCGATACGAATCACGCAGGGCAACAAATCTTTTGAACGTCCCTCCGCCGATGTTGCTGGGTTTGCCCGACGGCGAGCTGACAGACCACGAGGACAAGCTCACCGAGACGCTGACCGAGGTCCTCCAAGCGGCCGGCCCCGCGACCTGGTGTGCGGCCACCTGGCGCGGTGACGGCCATCCCGATCACGAAGCCGTGGGGCGCGCGGCCGCGACCGCGTGTGAGCGCACCGGAGCCACGCTGCTGGAATATCCGATCTGGATGTGGCACTGGGCGATTCCGGCCGACACGGCGGTGCCCTGGGACCGGGCCCACTCGGTGCGCACGCCCGGCTGGGCGATGGAGCGCAAACGTCGCGCCGCGCAATGCTATCGCAGCCAATTCGCTTTCAGCGCAGGCGAATCAGCGCCCATACTGCCGGGCTTCGTGCTTTCGCGACTGCTCACGGTGGGCGAAGTCGTATTCCGGTGACCGCGTCGCCCCGGTGACTGCATGACCGCGAAAGTGGGTAGTTGAAGGCCTATGCGCGTGGCGACTTTCAACATCCTGCACGGTCGCACCGTCGGTGATGGCGTGG
Organism: Mycobacterium sp. 1245499.0; assembly: GCF_001673615.1. Classification (NCBI taxonomy): domain Bacteria; kingdom Bacillati; phylum Actinomycetota; class Actinomycetes; order Mycobacteriales; family Mycobacteriaceae; genus Mycobacterium; species Mycobacterium sp. 1245499.0. The sequence continues at coordinate 11,227 of NZ_LZMG01000416.1, read as the reverse complement.
TGGTTGACCGGCTGCGTGAGTGCGTGCGCCGCCTCGATCCCGACGTGCTGAGCCTGCAAGAGGTCGACTGTGATCAGCCGCGGTCCGAGCGCGCCGACCTGACCGCCGCGGCGGCCGAAGCCATGGGAGCGGTCGAACACCGGTTCGTGGCGGCCATTTCCGGCACACCGGGGGCGACCTGGATGGCCGCCACCGGCCGCGAACAGCCGGGTACCGCGGCCTATGGGATCGCGCTGCTGTCTCGCTACCCGGTGACCAGTTGGCAGGTGCTGCGGTTACCGCGGATTCCCATGCGGTTCCCCATGTACCTGCCCGGTCCCAACCGGGTGATGGTCGTCGACGAGGAGCCACGGGCGGCGGTCATCGCGCAGTTGCGCACCCCGATGGGCGGGCTGACGGTGGCCAACACGCACCTGTCGTTCGTTCCGGGGTGGAATCGGCGCCAGCTGCGCAGGGTGATCTGCGACCTGCGCGGCTTCCCGGGCCCGCGGCTGTTGACCGGCGACTTGAACATGACCCCCAAAACGGTGCGCCGCTGGTCCGGCATGCGGGCGCTGGCCGCGGCGCAGACGTTTCCCGCGGACAGTCCCCACCGCCAGCTCGACCACATCCTGACCGACGATCCCCGGCTGCGCGGCGGCGCCGTCGAGGCGGACCTGATGACCATTTCCGACCACCGTCCGCTGGTGGTGGACCTGCACCGGGACTGAACCCGTTCAGTCTTCTTGAGCGCCAGCCGATCTCATCGCCACCAGCACACGCTCGACGTCGGCCGTGCTGGGCATCGCGTCGGTGACCCCGATGATGGCCACCCCGACATCTGCGTGGTCGATCCCGAGGCGCCTGGGCGTGAGCAGCTTGCGGGCGATCGCGGTGACTTCGTCGTCGGTCACGCGCCGTGGCAGCAACGCCAACAGCGGCGCGTAGCCGACGTCGGGCGCGCCCCTGGGGCGGCCCGCACGCAGAAACGCGATCATGCTCGATACCCGCTGTCCCAGGCTCATCCGCCACCCCGCTCGTCCGCACGCCACCCGCCAAAAGCGGCTCAAGCCGGGGAATAGCCCGGCGGGACGGCTTGAAACCAGTCGAATGGCGATCGTCGGCATAGCCTGGGCGCGCGCAAGGGGCCCGGCCCGACTTTCGGACCGGGCCCCTTGCGGGGTGGCCTACTGGTTCTTCTTCTGGCGCTCTTCGGCAGCGTCCGCGCCGGCCCGCGCCGACTCGGCTTCGGCTTCCTTCTTGCCCGCATCGCGTTGGGCGTCCGCCTTGTCCTGCTGGGCCTGGCCCTCTTCGGACAGGTCGTCGCGGCCAAGTATCGCGCCGCCGACCTCCTTGGCCTTGCCCTTGACGCCTTCGACGGTGCCCTTGACTGCTTCCTCCGGTCCGCTGTTCTGGTCTCCCATGCGTCGACCTCCTTCTCGGTGGTTGGTGGACTTGCGCTCGACGGCATCTAGGGCGTTCCCGCCGCGCGGGGCATCAAACGCCCGGTAACACGTTGCGCCCGGACACGCGCGGCCGCGTGTGCGGCCGATCACTCCACCGGTATCTGTGCACGAAGCTCACGTCCGGCTTCGCCGAACTGACCGGTTTGAGCCGGGTACTACTGGGTACTGTCGGACGACGAACGCCCGGGGGGTGAGCCGTAGTGACGACGACGATCGCAGTGATCGGGGCGACCGGCACGGCGGGCACGCGCGTTGTCGCCCGATTGAGGGCGCGCGACGTCGCAGTGGTCGAGATTTCGCGCGGCCACGGCGTCGATCTGTTCAACGCAGCGGAGCTGTCGCAGGCGCTCAACGGAGTCGACGTCGCCATCGACGTGTCCAACCCGCTTCCACCCGACGGGCGATCCGACATCGGCCAGACCCTCGCGGCCGCATCGCACAACCTCGTGGGCGCGTGCGCGACGCAGGACGTGCAGCGCCTGGTGGTGTCGACGATCGCGGGAATCGAGGACCCGGTGTTCGACGGCTTCGCCTACTACGAGGCCAAACGGCAGGCGAAGGACATCCTGCTCGACGGCCCGGTGCCGACCACCATCGTCAAGTCGACCCATTGGTACGAGTTCGCCACCAATCACGACGCGGTGAGCTGCGACGACACCGAGGTGGTCGTCGAGGACTGGCTGATCCAGCCCATCGCGGCCGATACCGTCGCCGACGTGCTGGTCGAGGCGGCCCTGGGGCAGACGCACACGCCGCGCACCATCACCGGGCCCGACCCCATCCGGTTACCGGAGCTGACATCGAAACTGCTTACGCAGCAAGGTGATCCCCGACAGGTCCGCGTGGTAGAGCCCGCCGTTGCCGCGCTGGGCGCCGGAGCGCTACTGGCTGGCGATCGCGCGGTGGTCGTCGGCCCCGACGTCGACACCTGGTTGCACACCCTCGCGCCGCCCAGCACCGACGGACATCACCCCGCGGACGGCGACGGCTCCCGCCCTCGCATCGGCCCGAGCTTCAGGTAACGATTGCATCACGATCCCGCTGACAATTCCTTAAGAACCGGGCCCGTTTCTTAAAAATCCTCGGATCATTTGATCGTTCGCTTAGCAAACGACCCCTAAAGAGGCCAGGACGGCCGCCGGCGTTCGTTGTCGGCGAAAGCCCGCACTGTTCGATTCCGCTACTTTGGATTTCGAGGATCGGGAGCCTCTCTTCAGAGAAAATCACTTCGCTTTCGAAGGACATCACAATCATGAAAATCAGCAGCATTGTCGCGCGCCGGAAAGTGGCCGGAATCAGTGCCGGCTGCCTGCTCGGGGGAATGGCCATGGGCATCGTCGGCGCACCGTCGGCGGCCGCAGCACCCGACTGCAGCCCCGGCGGGGTGAACAACACCGTGTCAGCGGTGCAGGGCTCGGCCGAGCAGTATCTGGCGGCGCATCCGGGCGCCAACCAGGTGGTGACGGCGGCCTACGGGCAGCCGCGGCCCCAGGCCGAGTCGAGCTTGCGCAGCTACTTCACCGGCCACCCGCAGGAATACAACGACCTGCGCGGCATCCTGGCACCGATCGGCGACACCGAACGGCAGTGCAATGTCACCGCCCTGCCGCCGTACCTCGAGTCGGCTTACCAGGAATTCATGGCCGGCTGACCGCAGTCCCGAGACGACCCGCCACGACGCTGTGGCGGGTCGTTTTCCATTCCGGCCGCGCTTCTTGGCCGTGTGAACGACTTCTCCGGCGGGTAATTGTGCAGTCAGCGACCAGAACTGGAGGACGACAATGCGGTTGCGCCGTAGCGTGCTGAGCAAGCCGGGAATCGCGCGCAAGCGTCGCGGCAAAGGTTTTGCGTATTACCAACCGGATGGCAAGCCGGTCTCCGACCCGGAAACCTTGCAGCGCATCAAGGATCTGGTCATTCCGCCGGCATGGAAGAAGGTGTGGATTTCGCCATACGCCAATGGCCACATCCAGGCCGTCGGCGTCGACGCGGCCGGTCGCCGGCAGTACCTGTACCACACCGCCTGGCAGCAGGAGCGTGCCGAGGAAAAGTTCGACCGCGTGCTGGAACTGTCCACCCGGTTGCCGGCATGGCGCGCCGAGATAGCCAAGGATCTGACGCGACAGGGCTTGACCCGCAAGCGGGTCCTGGCGCTCGCGCTGCGGCTGCTGGATCGCGGCTACTTCCGCGCCGGTGGCGAACAGTACGCCGAGGAGCACGAGTCCTACGGCCTGTCCACCCTGTTGTGTGAGCATGTGGTGGTTCGGCGCAACGCCGTCGAGTTCGATTTCCCGGCCAAGAGCGGGGTCCGGCGCACCGTGGAAATCGAGGACCCCGAAGTGGTTCGAGCGGTGCGCGCCCTGATGCGCCGGCCCGAGCGCACCGAGCGATTGCTGGCGTGCCGCAACGCATCCGGGTGGCTCGATGTGCGTGCCGACGACCTGAACGCCCGCTTCAAGGAATTGGTGGGCGACGAGTACACCGTCAAAGATTTGCGGACGTGGCATGGAACGGTGCTCGCGGCCACGGCGTTCGCCGATGCCGACCCGGCGGTCTCACAGCGGGTCGCCAAGCGCGTCGAATCCGCGGTGATGAAAGAGGTGGCCCAGGAGTTGGGCAACACCCCGGCCGTGGCGCGCGGTTCCTACGTCGACCCCCGGGTCGTCACCGGTTACGAGCAAGGACTGACCATCGCCGCGGCGGCGCGCCGTGCCGAACGCGCCCGAAAGCCCGATGTGGCGCAGGAAATCCTGGACAAGGCGACCCGCATGCTGATCCGGCGAGTCGCCAAGGGCAACAGCGCGTCGGGATCGTCGCTGCCCAAGAGCGCCTGAGCAAAGAACGCGGCCGCCGCCGACCCAGACGGTGCGCGCGGGCAAACCGGTTCTCCGTCCGACGGTGTTCGTCCGGTGTCCATGGGAGTTCGCATCATGGACAGTAGGTGCGATCTAGGCGCCACCGGGCATGGCGACCACTTCTCCACCAAACACATTGTGCCGCACCGATAGACGTGCTCGCGGAGGCCCATGACGGCCCGGCCGCGTTCGAAATCAGCGGCCGAAACGCTGTTTATCGGAGAAGTCCTAGGGTATCTGGCTCGCCATGTTGGATCCCGGCCGAGCAAAGCGCGTTCTGGTGTGGCACGTGCACGGATCGTGGGCGCAGGCCTTCGTCGCGGGCGGGCACCGCTATTTGATTCCGGTGGCCGCCGATCGCGGTCAGGACGGCATCGGGCTGGCCGGACGATCGTGGCCCAACGCGCAGGAAATCCCGCTCGAGGACCTGGCGGCCGAAGACATCGACCTGGTGGTGCTGCAACGCCCGCACGAGGAAGAACTCGTCGCCCGCTGGGCGGGTCGGCGCCCCGGCCTCGACCTGCCGGCGGTCTATGTCGAGCACAACGCGCCCCGCGAACACGCAGCCCAAACCCGCCATCCCCTCGCCGAGCGCCACGACATCCCCCTCGTGCACGTCACCGCGTTCAACCGGTTGATGTGGGACAGCGGTCGCGCGCCGACTCGGGTCATCGATCACGGCGTTGCTGATCCCGGCCAGTTGTACACCGGCGACGTGCCGCGGGCCGCCACCATGATCAACGAGCCGGCGCGGCGCGGTCGTGTGGTCGGCGCCGACCAGTTGGAGCCGCTGTCGAAGTATGCCCAGATCGACGTGTGGGGCATGGGCACCGAGGGGATCTGCGTCAATCGTGGTGCGGTCACCGGCCGCGGCGACGTCGCCGCGCCGCAGCTGTGGCGCCAGATCGCCCGCCGCCGGGTGTACCTGCATACCGCCCGCTGGACCTCGCTCGGGCTGTCCCTGATCGAGGCGATGCTGCTGGGGATGCCTATCGTCGCCGTCGGCTCGACGATGGCGCCTTTCGTCGTCCCCTCCGAGGCAGGCGTTGTCAGCCCGGACCCGGTGACGCTGGGCGAAGGGCTGCGAGATTACCTCGACGACCAGGCAACCGCGGCGGCCTCCGGTAAGGCCGCACGCGAATTCGCCACTGCCCGTTTCGGACTCGACCGTTTCCTCGCCGAGTGGGACCAACTGATCGAGGAACAGTGCAACTGAGGAGGAAGGAGCCCGCATGAGGATCGCGATGATCTCCGAGCACGCCAGCCCGCTGGCGCATCTGGGCGGCGTGGATGCCGGCGGACAGAACGTCCACGTCGCCGAGCTGTCCTCCGCGCTGGCACGGCGTGGCCACGATGTCGTGGTGTACACCCGCCGCGACGATCCCGAGCTTGCCGAGTCCGTCGAGACTCCGGACGGCTATTGCGTGGTGCACGTCCCGGCGGGCCCGGCCCGGGTAGTGCCCAAAGACCAGTTGCTGCAATACATGTACGGCTTCGCCCATTTCCTGGAGAGCCGGTGGCTGACGGATGCGCCCGACGTGGCACACGCGCACTTCTGGATGTCGGGCGTGGCCACCCAGCGCGCCGCGCGGGCGCACTCGATACCCACCGTGCAGACGTTCCACGCGCTGGGCCTGACCAAGAAACTGCACCAGGGCACCGACGACACCAGCCCGGGTTGCCGAATCGCCGTGGAGGGCCGGATCGCACGCGAAGCCACCTGGGTCGCCGCCACCAGCACCGACGAGGTTTTCGAGCTGGTTCGGATGGGCCGGGCGCGATCCCGGACCTCCGTGGTGCCGTGCGGGGTTGACATCGACGCTTTCACCCCACACGGTCCGGTGGCCGCCCGAGGGCACCGGCCCCGCGTCGTATCGGTGGGACGGCTGGTGCCGCGCAAGGGCTTTGAGACATTGATCCGGGCCATGCCGCTCATCCCGGATGCCGAATTGGTGATCGTGGGTGGCCCGCACGTCACCGAGCTGCCCGAGGACTCGCACGCACAACACCTGCTGCAGCTGGCGATCGACCTCGGGGTGGCCGACCGGGTGCGCCTGTTCGGCGGGGTCGCCCGCGCCGAGATGCCGGCGCTGCTGCGCTCCGCCGATGTGGTGGCATGCACACCCTGGTACGAGCCGTTCGGCATTGTGCCCTTGGAAGCCATGGCGTGTGGCATCCCGGTGGTGGCCACCGCGGTGGGCGGGATCCGTGACACCGTCGTCGACGGCGGCACCGGCCGGCTGGTGCCACCCAGGGATCCCGATGCGCTCGGGGACGCCCTGGCCACCCTGATTTGCGATGGCCGCCGCGGACGGGCGCTGGGCAAGGCCGGGCGCGAACGCGCCCGGGCGCGCTACACCTGGGACCGGGTGGCCGCCGACACCGAACGCATCTACGAGAAGGTGTCACTCGCCCGGCGCGACATGAGCACACCGAGCACACGTTCCGGGTGATCCTGTGGCTCAATCACCTTCCCGCATTCACCGCCGGGACCACCGGTACCAGAGCCGGGTACGTCCGCTCTCCCGCGCTCTGGTCACCGGCGGTGCCGGATTCCTCGGCGCGCACCTGTGCGATCGGCTCCTTGCCGCCGGTGTCGAGGTGGTCAGCGTGGACGACCTGTCCACCAGCACAATCGATCACCGGCTGGCCGGCCATCCCGGGTACCGGTTCGTGCAGCACGACGTCTGCGACCCCGGCCTGGTCGAGGAGATCGGCAGTTCTTTCGACGTGGTTTTCCATTTGGCCTCGGCGGCTTCCCCGGTCGACTACCAGCGCCGGCCCATCGAGACGCTGCGCGCCGGATCGGCGGGCACCGCGACCGCGCTGGACATCGCCGAGCGTGGCGGCGCCAGGTTCGTGTTGACCTCTACCAGCGAGGTGTACGGCGACCCCGAGGTGCACCCCCAACACGAATCATATTGGGGCAACGTCAATCCGGTGGGACCGCGCAGCGTCTACGACGAAGCCAAGCGGTACGCCGAAGCGCTCGCGTTCGCCCACCGCCGCCTGGGCCGCGTTGATGTCGGGGTGGCACGCATCTTCAACACCTACGGGCCGGGCATGCGTGCCGGCGACGGACGGATGGTTCCGTCGTTCTGCTTCCAGGCGCTGCGCGGTGACCCGTTGACCGTTTCGGGCACCGGCCTGCAAACACGGTCGTTGTGCTACGTCGACGACACCATCGCTGGGTTGCTCGCGCTGGCGCACAGCGACTTCGGCGGACCGGTCAACATCGGCAACCCCGACGAGCTCACCGTCCTGGCGGCCGCCGAACTGATCCGCGACCTCGCCGGCAGCACGTCGACGATCCTGTTCACCCCGCCGGCCACCGATGATCCCCAACGGCGGTGCCCCGACATCACGCTCGCCCGCGAGCGCCTGGACTGGCAACCGACCGTCGACTATCGCACCGGGTTGAAGACCACCGTGGACTGGTTCCGCGCCACGGCCGACGCTTCCGAGGAATCCGGTGAGGAGCTCGTCCCGGCCGCTGATCGACGCACCCGGTAGGAGGAAGCAGTGCGAATTCTCGGTGTCAACGCGGTATTTCACGACCCCGCCGCCGCCCTGGTGATCGACGGCCAGGTGGTGGCGGCCGCCGAAGAGGAACGCTTTTCCCGGCGCAAGCACGGTAAGCAGGCCGTCCCGTTCGCCACCTGGGAGCTTCCCGTCGCCGCCATCCGGTGGTGTCTCGAGCACGCCGGCGTCGCCGCCGAAGAGATCGATGCCATCGGCTACTCCTACGACCCGGCGCTGATGTACGACGAGCCGGTCGATCCCGCCGGACTCGACAAGGATTGGGAATACCTGCGCACCCTGTACGCCGAGCGCGCGCCCGGGTTTCTCAAAACCGCGCTGCCCGGCCTCAATCCCGCTGTCGTACAGCACGTCCGCCATCATGTCGCACACGCCGCGTCGACGGCGCTGGCCTCCCCGCATCCCGATACCGCCGTGTTGGTGGTCGACGGGCGCGGGGAACGCACCTCGATGCTGGCCGGTGCCTATCGCGACCAGAAGCTCGACGTGCTGGCCGCCCAACAGCTGCCGCACTCGCTGGGGTTGCTGTACGAAAGCCTCACCGAGCACCTGGGTTTCGTGCGATCCAGCGATGAGTACAAGGTGATGGCCATGGCGTCCTACGGCCGGCCATGCTTCGCCGACCAGCTTCGCGACCGGGTATACGCCTGCGATGACGGCGGTTTCCGCACCGAACCGATCGACTGGGAGCGCTTGGCGCCGCGGCGCCGGGCGGATGCAACGGAGCTGGACCCGGTGCACGCCGATCTGGCGTGCAGCGTGCAGCTGGTCATCGAGGAGGTGCTGCTTGATCTCGTTCGCTGGCTGCGCGCGCGTACCGACGGTGACGCGCTGTGCCTGGCCGGCGGTGTAGCGCTGAATTGCGTTGCCAACAGCCGCATTTACGCCGAGGGCGGTTTCGGGCGGGTGTGGGTGCAACCGGCGGCCGGCGACGCGGGTACCGCGCTGGGGGCCGCATTGAGCCTGGCCGCATCGTTTCACGAGCCGATCACTCCGATGCCCACCGCACAGCTGGGTCGCGGCTGGTCCGAGGAACGGATGAGGGCCGCGCTCGACGACGCCGCCGTTCGCTATGAACGCCCGGACGACGTGGCGACCGCGGTCGGTGACGCACTGGCCAAGAACCAGTTGATCGGATGGTTCCAGGGCCGCGCGGAATTCGGGCCGCGGGCCCTCGGCGGGCGCTCGTTGCTCGCCGATCCGCGCCACCCCGCCAACCTGGAGCGCCTCAACGCCGTCAAGGGACGCGAACAGTTCCGGCCCGTCGCGCCCATGGTGCTGGCCGAGCGGGCGGCCGAGATCTTCACTCGCGGGCCGCTTCCCAGCCCGTACATGCTGTTCGTCCACGACGTCGCCGAAAACTGGCGGGGCCGCATCCCCGCGGTCACCCACGTCGACGGCACCGCGCGAATCCAGACCGTCGACAAGGCCGAACACCCGCTACTGCACGCGACGATCAGCCACTTCGCCGAACACACCGGAGTTCCGGTGGTGGTCAACACCAGCTTCAACACCGCCGGGCGACCCATGGTGGACACACCGCGCGACGCGCTCGAGGTGTTCGGCAGTTCACCGATCGACGTGCTGGCCCTCGGCCCCTACCTGGTCAGGCGGTACCTGTGATGCCCGAGTACACGCTCGTGATCCCCACCATCGGTCGGGATTCGCTGCGGCGCTTGCTGACTGCGCTGAAGCGCGGTGCGTGGCCGGTGCCGCCGAAGGTCGTGGTGGTCGACGACCGGCCGGGACCGCCCCGCGATTTGGCGTTGGGAGACGACTTGGGAGTGCGGGTGCTGCGCAGCGGCGGACGCGGGCCGGCGGCCGCCCGCAACGTGGGATGGCGTGCGGCCACCACCCGCTGGGTGTGTTTCCTGGACGATGACGTGGTGCCGGATCCGGATTGGGAGTCGGCGTTGTGCATCGACCTGAAGGCCGCGGACGCCGCCGGTGCGGTCGGGTCGCAGGCGGTGCTCGAGGTCCCGACGCACCGCCGCCCCACCGACGACGAGCGCCGGACCGCGCGGTTGTCGACGGCGCGATGGATCACCGCCGACATGGCGTATCGCCGCGACGCGCTGGTGGCGGTCGGCGGATTCGACGAGCGGTTTCCGCGCGCCTACCGCGAGGATTCCGACCTGGCGCTGCGGATTGTGCTGGCGGGCGGGACGATTCTGCGCGGCGAACGTCGCTCGACTCACCCCGTCGCGCCGGCGACCTGGCGCTCGAGCGTGCGGGCGCAGATCGGTAACCGAGACAACGCCTTGCTGCGCCGCAAGTACGGACGGTCCTGGCGCGACCAGATCGGCGAAGGGGCGGGCCGGCTGCCGGCGCACTCGGCCACCACCCTGATCGGCGCGCTGGCCCTGGGCGCCGCGCTGGTGCGCCGCCGCCGCGCGGCCCGCCGCGCCGCCACCCTGTGGCTGCTGTTGACGGTGGAGTTCACCGCCCGGCGCTGGCTGAGCGGACCACGCAGTGGTGTTGAGGCGCTGCGGCTTTCGCTGAGCAGCGCGATCATCCCCCCGGTCGCGGTGGCCCACCGGTTGGCCGGGGAATGGACGTTTCGCCGGGCGCGGCGCGATCCGCCGCTCGCGGTGCTCCTCGACCGCGACGACACCCTGATCGTCGACAAGCCCTACCTCAACGATCCGGCGGGGGTGCGCCCCACCCGCGACGCCGCCCGGGCGCTGGCTCGGCTGCGCCGGCGCGGCCTGCTGCTGGCCGTGGTGACCAATCAGTCCGGGGTGGCGCGCGGACTGATCAGCGCCGAGCAGCTCAGCAGCGTCAACGACCGGGTGGACGACGTGCTCGGCCCGTTCGACTCCTGGCAGGTGTGCGTCCACGACGAAACCGACGGCTGCGGATGCCGCAAGCCGCGGCCGGGCATGGTGTTGGCGGCGGCCGAGGCCCTGGCCGTGCCGCCCCAGCGCTGCGTGATGATCGGCGACACCGGCGGCGACGTCCGGGCCGCCCTGGCCGCCGGCGCCCGGGCGGTGCTGGTTCCCACCGACCGCACCCTGCCCGGCGAGGTCGAGCACGCGCGCCAGCACGCGCGCGTGGCCGCGACGCTGAATGACGCAGTGTCCCTGGTGCTTTCGGAGTGCCAATGAGCACCGCCGTGGTGGCCCGCCTGGACAGCGCCGGTGACGTGCTGATCACCGGTCCCGCAGTGCGCGCGGTGGCCGCACACCACGACCGGCTGACGATGCTGGTCGGGCCGCGCGGCCGGGACGCGGCCGAGCTGCTGCTCGGTGTCGACGAGATCGTCGAATGGCAGGCGCCCTGGGTCGATTTCGAGGCGCCCGAGTTGACCGCCGCGCATGCCGAGGCGCTGATCAAGCAGCTGCGCGATCTGGCCCCCGACCGGGTGTACATCTTCACGTCGTTTCA
>NZ_LZMG01000415.1:0-16684 GCF_001673615.1 Mycobacterium sp. 1245499.0 | reverse complement strand
GCGGTGCGGCATCGGTGAGCATGAAGTCGATCCGGGCCGCCGGCAGCGCCGGGTCGATCGGCAGGTACGCGGCGCCGGTCTTGAGCACGGCCAGGATCGCGGCGACGGCCCGGGCGGAGCGTTCGACGAGCAGCGCCACGCACTGGCCCGGTCCCGCGCCGTGGTGAACGAGCAAGTGCGCCAACCGGTTCGCGGACTCGTCGAGTTCACGGTAGGTCCACGAACACGATCCGTCGGTGATGGCCACCGCCTCGGGCGCGCGCGCGACATGCTCAGCGAACACCTCCGGGATCGACGCGGGTGGGTGCGCCTCGCGCGTCAGCGCCGTCCGGTTGCCGATCGCATCGAGGCGGGCGTGCTCGTTGGCGCCGCGTACCTGCCGATCGACCCGGCGCTGCCGGCGGCCCGGATCGACTTCATGCTCACCGATGCCGCACCGACGGTCGTGCTCACCACCGCCGAGTATCGTTCGCGCTCGGGAGATCTCGGCCCGCTCGTCATCGACATCGACGACCCGGAGGTCCACCGCCAGCCTGCGACGCCGCTGCCAGCACCGGCGCCGCAGGGCGTCGCCTACACGATCTACACCTCGGGCACCACCGGTGTCCCCAAGGGGGTGGCCGTGACCCACGGCAACGCCACCCAGCTGTTCGCCTCGCTGGGCGCCGCCGGCCTGCCCGCGGCGCCGGGGAAGGTGTGGAGCCAATGCCACTCGCTGGCTTTCGACTTCTCGGTGTGGGAGATCTTCGGTGCGCTGCTGCACGGCGGACGGGTGCTGGTGGTGCCCGACGAGGTGGTGCGCTCGCCGAAAGACCTGCACGCCTTGCTCGTCGCCGAACGCGTCGACATGCTGACCCAAACGCCGTCCGAGGTGGGGATGCTCGGCACGGAGGGGCTGGAGTCGACGGTGCTGGCCGTCGCGGGCGAAGCCTGCCCCGTCGAAGTGGTGGACCGCTGGGCGGCCGGACGCCTGATGGTCAACGTCTACGGCCCCACCGAGATCACGATCGTCGCGGCCGTCAGCGCCCCGCTCGCCCCGGGACCTGAGGCGCCGCCGATCGGTTCGCCGGTGGCGGGCGCCGCGTTGTTCGTGCTCGACGGGTGCCTGCGGCCGGTGCCCGCGGGTGTGGCCGGCGAGTTGTATGTGGCCGGTGCCGGCGTGTCGACCGGCTACCTGGGCCGGGCCGGCCTGACCGCGTCGCGGTTCGTGGCCTGCCCGTTCGGCGGGACGGGGGCGCGCATGTATCGCACCGGGGACCTGGCCTGGTGGGGCGCGGACGGGCAGCTCCGGTATGTCGGGCGCGCCGACGAGCAGGTCAAGATCCGCGGCTACCGCATCGAACTCGGCGAGATCCAGGCCGCGCTGGCCGGGCTGGCCGGCGTGGAGCGGGCGCTGGTGATCGCCCGCGAGGACCGCCCGGGCGACAAGCGGCTGGTGGGGTACATCACCGGCACGGCCAACCCGGTAGAGATCCGCACGGTGCTGGCCGAGCGCCTGCCCGCCTACATGGTGCCGTCCGCGGTGGTGGTGTTGCCGGCACTCCCGTTGACACCGAGCGGCAAGCTCGACATCCGCTCACTGCCGGCGCCCGATTACGGCACCGAGGACTACCTGGCCCCGGCCACCGCCGTGGAGGAGATCCTGGCCTGGCTGTACGCCCAGGTGCTCGGCTTGGAGCGGATCGGGGTCTCCGAATCGTTCTTCGACCTGGGTGGGGATTCGCTGTCGGCCATGCGCCTGGTCGCCGCGATCTACAACGCCCTCGATGTCCACCTACCGGTGCGCGCCGTCTTCGAGGCGCCGTCGGTGCGCGCCCTGAGCCAGCAGCTCAACGCCGAACACGGTGCGGCAGAGGGTCTTCGCGCCGACTTCGCGTCCGTGCACGGCCGCGACGCGACCGAGGTGTACGCCAGCGACCTGACGCTGGACAAGTTCATCGACGCCCCGACGCTGTCGACCGCGCCGGCGCTGCCGGCCCCGCGCGGCGACCTGCGCACGGTCCTGCTGACCGGGGCCACCGGCTTCCTCGGTCGCTACCTGGTGCTGCAGTGGCTGGAACGGCTGGAACTGGCGGACGGAAAGCTGATCTGCCTGGTGCGGGCCACCTCCGACGAGGACGCGCGCCGCCGGCTCGAAAAGACCTTCGACAGCGGCGATCCGGCGCTGCTGCGGTATTTCCACGAACTCGCCGACGACCATCTCGAGGTGATCGCCGGTGACAAGGGTCGCGCGAACCTCGGCGTGGACGAACCGACCTGGCAGCGGCTGGCCGACACCGTCGATCTGATCGTGGACTGCGCGGCCGTCGTCAACGGCGTGCTGCCCTACAGCGAGCTGTTCACCCCCAACGTCGCGGGCACCGCCGAGCTGATCCGGCTGGCGGTCACCACCAAACTCAAGCCGTACACCTACGTGTCGACGGCCAACGTCGGTGACCAAATCGAGCCGGCGGCGTTCACCGAGGACGCCGACGTCCGGACGGCCGGCCCGATTCGCACCGTCGACGGCAGTTACGGCAACGGCTACGGCAACAGCAAGTGGGCGGGCGAGGTGCTGCTGCGCGAGGCCAACGACCTGTGCGGGCTGCCGGTTTCGGTGTTCCGCTGCGACATGATCCTGGCCGCCACCACCTATCGGGGCCAGCTGAACCTGTCGGACATGTTCACCCGGATGGTGCACAGCGTGGTGGCCAGTGGCGTCGCGCCGCGCTCGTTCTATGCGCTCGACGCCGACGGCAACCGGCAACGCGCGCACTTCGACGCGCTGCCGGTCGAGTTCGTCGCCGAGGCGATCGCCACGCTGGGCGCCCAGGTGATGGACGGGTTCGAGACCTACCACGTGATGAATCCGCACGACGACGGCATCGGCCTCGACGAGTACGTCGACTGGCTCATCGAGGCCGGCTACCCGATCGAGCGGGTCGACGACTTCACCGAATGGCTGCAGCGGATGGAGACCGCCCTGCACGCCCTGCCCGAGCGGCAGCGCCACCAGTCGGTGCTGCAACTGTTGCAGCTGCGCAACGCCTTGCACGTGCCGCCCGCGGATCCCGCCCGCGGGTGCCTGGGGCCGACGGAGCGTTTCCGCGCCGCGGTGCAGGAAGCCAAGATCGGTCCCGATAACGACATTCCGCAGATCAGCCCGTCGGTGATCGTCAAATACGTGACCGACCTGAAGCTGCTCGGTCTGCTCTGAAATCCGTTGGACGATAGCGGTTTTCGCTGCCGCGATCAAACCCGTCGTCGCCGCGGCGTCGGCTGGCTACCATGACGGGAGAACGCGACGGTCCCGCCCGCACGGAGGAGTGCTCATCCGATGACAACAGCGCGCCTGCCTCAACTGCCACTCGACGAAGCCAAGGCCGCGGCCGACGAGGCGGCCGTCCCCAACTACATGGCCGAACTCAGCATCTTTCAGGTGCTGCTCAACCATCCGCCGCTGGCGCGCGGCATCAACGACCTGCTCGCCACCATGCTCTGGCACGGCGCCCTCGATTCGCGGTTGCGTGAGTTGGTGATCATGCGGATCGGCTGGCTCACCGGCTGCGATTACGAGTGGACCCAGCACTGGCGCGTCGCATCGCGGCTCGGCGTGCCGGCCGATGATCTGCTGGGCGTGCGGGATTGGCAGAACCACGCCGGGTTCGGGGTCGTCGAGCGGGCCGTGCTCGCCGCCACCGACGACGTGGTGCGCGACGGCGCGGTGAGCGCCGCGAACTGGGCGGCATGTGAGCGCGAATTCGGCGGTGACACAACGGTTCTCGTCGAACTGGTCACGGTCATCGGGGCCTGGCGGATGGTCGCCTCGATCCTGCAGAGCCTGGAGGTGCCGCTGGAGGAGGGCGTGGCGAGCTGGCCGCCGGACGGCCGGTCGCCCCGGGCTTAGGGGCGATCGCGAGCGCGGCGCGGCCGGGCGAAGCGGGTCGCCCCCATCGGCTTAGGGGTCCTAGCCCCGCCGCGCGCACCTGAGTTGCCCACTCCCCGTGGCCGATTGACTTCGCAATCGATAGCTTTTAGCGTCGGGCGATGAGAACCAGGGTCGCCGAGATGCTCGGAGTCGAATTCCCGATCTGCGCCTTCAGCCACTGCCGTGACGTGGTGGCCGCGGTGACCAACGCCGGGGGCTTCGGGATCCTGGGCGCCACCGCGCACAGCCCGCAGCGCCTACAGAGCGAGCTGGCCTGGATCGAGGAGCGGACCGGGGGCAAGCCCTACGGGGTCGACCTGCTGTTACCGCCCAAATACGTCGGCGCCGAGCAGGGCGGCATCGACACCAGCCAGGCCCGTACCCTGCTGCCCGACGAGCACCGCGCCTTCGTCGACGACCTGCTGGCCCGCTACGGGGTCACCGCGCCCGCCGCGGAGCCGCGCCGCTCCCTCGGCGGCCTGAACATCTCGCCGAAGACCTACGAGCCGCTGCTCGACGTCGCCTTCTCCAACAACATCCGGCTGATCGCCAGCGCGCTCGGGCCGCCCCCGGCGGACCTCGTCCAGCGCGCGCACGACCGCGACGTGCTGGTGGCCGCGCTGGCCGGCACCACCCGGCACGCGCAGCGGCACGCCGACGCGGGCGTCGACCTGATCGTCGCGCAAGGCACCGAGGCCGGCGGTCATACCGGTGAGGTGGCGACCATGGTCCTGGTGCCCGAGGTCGTCGACGCCGTGGCGCCGGTGCCCGTCCTGGCCGCCGGAGGGATCGCCCGCGGTCGCCAGATCGCGGCGGCGCTGGCCCTGGGCGCGGAGGGCGTGTGGTGCGGCTCGGTGTGGCTGACCACCGAAGAGGCCGAGACCGTGCCCGTGGTCAAGGAGAAGTTCCTGGCCGCCAGCTCGTCGGACACCGTCCGGTCGCGCTCGATGACGGGCAAGCCGGCGCGGATGCTGCGCACCGCCTGGACCGACGAGTGGGAGCGGCCGGAAAACCCCGACCCGCTGGGCATGCCGCTGCAGACCGCCCTGGTCACCGAGCCGCAGGTGCGCATCAACGCCGCCGCCGCGCAGGCGGGCGCCAAGGCGCGTGAGCTCGCCACCTACTTCGTCGGGCAGGTGGTCGGCTCGCTCGACCGGGTCCGCCCGACGCGCTCGGTGGTGCTCGACATGGTCGAGGAATTCATCGACACGATCGGCCGGCTCGAGGGCCTGGTCGACAAGTGATCCCGAGTCGTTTGTCCAGGTCAGGGTCGCAGACCTGACCCGATGCTGGGTGCTCGCCGCAGGAATCCGCACAGAATCCCCGACTCGCCATCCAGGGATTTGACCGCGTCATACCCGTCGTGCATTATCGGTCGGGTATGCACCTCGTTAGGTGAGGCGTCTACACGAATACAGGCCACTGACCCCGAACGTCGAAAGACGCCCCGGGTCAGGACAGCTCCTCCCGGCTTAAGGGTTGAGCCCAGGTGGCTTCCGGCTCGGATTGTTTGTCCAGGCCAGGACACGTCGTGTGGTGCCGAAGCTCTGACGAGAGGGGTGCGGATCTCCGGCGGTCGTCGGGTTCTGCTCCTTTGCTGCGCATAGATCGCACGCGAACCGCGCGTGCGTCGTGACCGCGAGGAGGTGAGGGACAGATGCGTTCTAGCGATAGTCCGGATCGAAGTCCGAACTGTGTTTCGTCCCCATCCGGTCTCCGGCGCGACCTGCTCGGCTGAGTCGTCGCAACGCTAAGTGGTTATCGGCCAAGCGTTCTCGAGATCGGAACCGACACGGGGCGGGACACGTCAGTCCAATCAATCCCCGTTGGATCTCCCCTCTAGGAGGCGATGATGACCGCAGTTCTCTACGACCAAGTGGTGACCGTAGCGCCCGCGCGCACGCTGACCGTGGTGCGCGACACCGACACCGTTCCGGCCGTCGCGCAGGCGGCCGTGGCTAAGGCCCGCCGCGCCGACACCCCGCCGTTCGGCGCCGGTAGCGACCCGCTGGTGGACGGCGCCGCTCGGCTGCTGAGCGTGCCGCTGCGTCACGTGTACGCCGCGCTGTGGCGCGTCGGCGTCCTCGAAGTCCGGGCCTGAATCGAACTCCGATGGACGTCGAGCAACTCGGGCTCCAAGGGGTCGCCTGGTCGCAGACGTAGTTCTGCGCCCTGGCGACCCCTTGGAGTGCACCCGGATTTGCGGGTCTTCGTAGAATCGTCTTACTGGCATCGATCCGGCCATCACCGGGGAGCCTTCGGAAGAACAGCCGTCGTGGCCCAGTAGAACCGAACGGGTAGGCCCGTCACAGCCGTCATCGAGTGGCCACGCGAAAGCGCGGCAAGCGGGGTGGTACCGCGGCGCTCGCGCAGCCAGCGCGTCGTCGTCCCCGGTTTGCACCGTGGCACAGGAGACAACGCGCATCGTGACCGACAACGCTGAGGTTCAGGCCTACCCGAAGCCAGGAGCGCCGGACTTCCCGGCGCTCGAGCTCGAGGTGCTCGACTACTGGGCCCGCGACGACACCTTCCGGGCCAGCATCGCCCGCCGCGAGGGCGCACCGGAATACGTGTTCTACGACGGGCCGCCGTTCGCCAACGGGCTGCCGCACTACGGTCACCTGCTCACCGGCTACGTCAAGGACATCGTCCCGCGGTACCGCACCATGCGCGGCTACAAGGTGGAGCGCCGCTTCGGCTGGGACACCCACGGGCTGCCCGCCGAACTCGAGGTCGAGCGCCAGCTCGGGATCACCGACAAATCGCAGATCGACGACATGGGCATCGCGGCGTTCAACGACGCCTGCCGCGCCTCGGTGCTGCGCTACACCGACGAGTGGCAGGCCTACGTCACCCGCCAGGCGCGCTGGGTCGACTTCGACAACGACTACAAGACGCTGGATCTGCCCTACATGGAGTCGGTGATCTGGGCGTTCAAACAACTCTGGGACAAGGGCCTGGCCTACGAGGGCTACCGGGTGTTGCCGTATTGCTGGCGCGACGAAACCCCGCTGTCCAACCACGAATTGCGGATGGACGACGACGTGTACCAGAGCCGGCAGGATCCCGCCCTGACGGTGGGATTCACGGTGGTCGGCGGCCCGCTGGACGGGGCCCACCTGCTGGTGTGGACGACGACGCCGTGGACCCTGCCGTCCAACCTCGCCGTCGCGGTCAATCCCGACGTGACCTACGTCGAAGTCCGGTCGCAGGGCCGGCGTTTCGTGCTCGCGGAGCCGCGGCTGGCCGCCTACGCCCGCGAGCTGGGGGATGAACCCGAGATCCTGGCCACTTATGTCGGCGCCGACCTGCTCGGCACGCGGTACCTGCCGCCGTTCCCGTATTTCATGGATACGGCCAAGGCATTTCAGGTGCTGCCCGGCGAGTTCGTCACCACCGAGGACGGCACCGGCATCGTGCACATGGCGCCGGCCTACGGCGAGGACGACATGGCCACCACCGACAAGGTCGGCATCGTCCCGGTCACGCCGGTCGACTCCAGGGGGCGGTTCGACGCCACAGTCCCGGATTACCAGGGGCAGCACGTCTTTGACGCCAACCCGCACATCATCCGCGACCTGAAGAACGGCAGCGGCCCGGCCGCGGCCAACGGGGCGGTGCTGCTGCGCCACGAAACCTACGAGCACCCCTACCCGCACTGCTGGCGATGCCGCAATCCGCTGATCTACCGGGCGGTGTCGTCATGGTTCGTCGCGGTCACCGAATTTCGGGACCGCATGGTCGAGCTCAACCAACAGATCACCTGGTATCCCGAGCACGTCAAGGACGGCCAGTTCGGCAAGTGGCTGCAGGGCGCCCGCGACTGGTCGATCTCGCGAAACCGCTACTGGGGCACCCCGATTCCGGTGTGGAAGTCCGACGACCCCGCCTACCCGAGGATCGACGTCTACGGCAGCCTCGACGAACTCGAACGCGACTTCGGGGTGCGCCCCACCAATCTGCACCGGCCGTTCATCGACGAGCTGACCCGGCCCAACCCCGACGACCCGACCGGGGCCAGCACGATGCGGCGCATCCCCGACGTGCTCGACGTGTGGTTCGACTCGGGTTCGATGCCCTATGCCCAGGTGCACTACCCGTTCGAGAATCGCGACTGGTTCGACGGTCATTACCCGGGCGACTTCATCGTCGAATACATCGGGCAGACCCGCGGCTGGTTCTACACCCTGCACGTGCTGGCCACCGCGCTCTTCGATCGGCCGGCCTTCAAAACCTGTGTGGCACATGGCATCGTGCTGGGCTCCGACGGCCAGAAGATGAGCAAGTCGCTGCGCAACTACCCGGACGTGTCCGAGGTGTTCGACCGCGACGGCTCCGACGCCATGCGCTGGTTCCTGATGGCCTCGCCGATCCTGCGCGGTGGCAACCTGATCGTGACGGAACAGGGTATCCGCGAGGGCGTGCGCCAGGTGCTGCTGCCGTTCTGGAACGCCTACAGCTTCCTGGCCCTCTACGCGCCCAAAGTCGGTACCTGGCGCACCGATTCGACGCAGGTGCTGGACCGCTACATCCTGGCCAAGCTCGCCGAGCTGCGCGACGATCTGACGCATGAGATGGACACCTGTGACATCTCGCGGGCCTGCGAGCAGCTGCGCCAGTTCACCGAGGCGTTGACGAACTGGTATGTGCGGCGGTCGCGTTCGCGGTTCTGGGAAGAGGACGCCGACGCCATCGACACCCTGCACACCGTGCTGGAGGTGACCGCGCGGCTGGCCGCGCCGCTGCTGCCCTCGGTGACCGAGATCGTCTGGCGCGGCCTGACGGCGCAGCGGTCGGTGCACCTGACCGATTGGCCGCAGGCCGGCGACGTGCCCGCCGACCGCGACCTGGTCGCCGCGATGGATCAGGTCCGCGACGTCTGTTCGGCCGCGTCCTCGCTGCGCAAGGCCAAGAAACTGCGGGTGCGGTTGCCGTTGCCGAAACTCACCGTGGCCGTGGCGGATCCGCAGCGGCTGGAGCCGTTCGTCGACCCCATCGCCGACGAACTCAACGTCAAGAGCGTCGAGCTGACCGACGCGATCGACACCTACGGCCGCTTCGAGCTCACCGTCAACGCGCGGGTGGCCGGGCCCCGGCTGGGCAAGGACGTGCAAGCCGCCATCAAGGCGGTCAAGGCGGGGGAGGGCGTCGTCAATCCCGACGGCACCCTGACCGCGGGTCCCGCGGTGCTGCATCCCGAGGAATACAGCTCACGACTGGTCGCCGCCGACCCGGAATTCACCGCGGCCCTGCCCGACGGCGCGGGCCTGGTGGTCCTGGACGGCACGGTGACCCCCGAGCTCGAGGCCGAAGGCTGGGCCAAGGACCGGATCCGCGAATTGCAGGAGCTGCGCAAATCGACGGGTTTGGAGGTGTCCGACCGGATTTCGGTGGTCATGGCGGTACCGGACGAGCGGGCCGACTGGGCGCGCACCCACCGCGACCTCATCGCGGGTGAGATCCTGGCCACCAGCTTCGAATTCGGCGACCCGGCCGACGGCACCGAGATCGGCGACGGCGTGCGGGTGCGCATCGCCAAGGCCTGAGGCCGCCGCGGTCAGTTCCTCGATCGCAGCGCCCGGTGGGCGTGCGGCCAGAACGGCATGCCAACGGCGACCGTCGCCCCGGTGGCGATCACGCCGACCGCCACGTCGACGCTCTTGCGACCATCCGAGGCCCAATAGACGTCCTTGAGGTCCAACAGCAGCGCCAGCTCGTCGACGATCATCGCGTTGGCCGCGCCGTAGGCCACCGCCGCCGCGGGGTGCTGGCGTTGCTTGTCGCTGCCGCGCAGCCCGATGCCGGCCACCGTGGCCAGCATGCCGATGCCGATGTTGTAGTGGTGGAAGTGCTTGCCGCCCAACGACACTCCGCCACCGGAGGGTCCATGCCCGGCCCGGATCCAGTGGGTGAGGCCGCGCAGGCAGGCGAAGGTGAGGGTGAACGAGGCCCAGGCCAGCACGGTGGCCTGCTCCCCGGGTTGCAGGCGCTCGTTCCATTGGTGGCGCAGCCGCGCCCATCGCGTCGAGGGCGACGCGTCCCCGTGCGGAACGGCCGCAGCGCCGGACTCGGTGGCCATGACAAAACGGTAGTTCACCTGGCCCGTCGTGGGGGCAATAGCATCGATCGGGTGGAGTCGCGGTGGGTGCTGCACCTGGACATGGATGCGTTCTTCGCCTCCGTCGAACAACTCACCCGCCCGACGCTGCGTGGACGCCCCGTGCTGGTCGGCGGACTGGGCGGGCGCGGCGTGGTGGCCGGGGCCAGCTACGAGGCGCGCGTGTTCGGGGCGCGCTCGGCAATGCCCATGCACCAGGCCCGCCGGCTGGTCGGCGTGAGCGCGGTGGTGCTGCCGCCGCGCGGCGTGGTCTACGGGCTGGCCAGCCGCCGGGTGTTCGACACCATCCGCGCCGTGGTGCCCGTGGTCGAGCAGTTGTCCTTCGACGAGGGGTTCGGTGAACCCGCCCAGCTCGCCGGGGCGTCCGCCGAAGACGTCGAGGCGTTCTGCGAGGACCTGCGCCGACGGGTCCGCGACCACACCGGGCTGATCGCCTCGGTGGGCGCCGGGTCGGGCAAGCAGATCGCCAAGATCGCCTCCGGACTGGCCAAGCCCGACGGGGTCCGGGTGGTGCGCCGCGCCGAGGAACGCCTGCTGCTGGGCGGGCTGCCGGTGCGCCGGCTGTGGGGGATCGGGCCGGTCGCCGAGGAGCGGTTGCATCGCCTCGGCATCGAGACCATCGGCGAGCTGGCCGCGCTGACCGAGGCCGAAGCGGCCAACATCCTGGGCGCCACGATCGGGCCGGCGCTGCACCGGCTGGCCCGCGGCATCGACGACCGCCCGGTCGCCGAGCGCGCCGAGGCCAAGCAGATCAGCTCCGAATCGACCTTCGCCGTCGATCTGACCAGCCTGGAGCAGTTGCGCGAGGCCATCGAGCCGATCGCCGAGCACGCCCATCAGCGCCTGCTGCGCGACGGTCGCGGCGCGCGCACCGTCACGGTCAAGCTGAAGAAGTCCGACATGAGCACCCTGACCCGGTCGGCGACGCTGCCGTACGCCACCACCGAGGTCGCGGCGCTGCTCGGTCTGGCCCGCCGGCTGCTGCTGGATCCGCGCGAGATCGGGCCCATTCGCCTGCTCGGCGTGGGCTTTTCGGGGCTGAGCGACGTGCGGCAGGAATCGCTGTTCCCGGACTTGGAAGTGCCTGAACCGCAACAGGATTCGGCGTCGGTGGAAACCGCGACCGAGGCCATGTATGGGTCCGGGCCCCAGACAGCAGACGATGCGGGGTGGCGGGTCGGGGACGACGTGGCCCACCGCGACCTCGGGCACGGCTGGGTGCAGGGCGCCGGCCACGGCGTGGTCACCGCGCGGTTCGAAACCCGCACCTCCGGACCCGGCCCGGCCCGCACGTTCCCCGCCGACGGCGGGGACCTGGTGCGCGCGAACCCGGTCGATTCCCTGGATTGGCCCGATTACGTCGGGGGCCTGCAGGCCTCCGAACTCCGAGCGGTGTCAGCCCCACCGGGCGATGACGTCGGCCGCGGGTAGCTGCGCGGCCAACGCGGCGATCAGCAGCACCCGCGCCTGGGGCGGCCGCAGCCGCGGCACCAGCACCGCCCCGGCGGCGGCCATGTCATGGCCGGGGCCGTAGCTGGCCCCGACCCGACCGCCGGGCACGCGGGTGGACACCGCGACCACCACGCCGTCGCCGCAGTGCCGGCGCACCGCGTCGACCACCGCCGGCCCGGCGTTGCCCGACCCCAGCGCCTCGAGCACCACGGCCCGCGCCCCGGCGGCCACGCACGCATCGAGCGCCACGGCGTCGCTGCCCAGATACGCCGCGACGATGTCGACGCGCGGTGCGCTGCCGGCCCGCGGCTCGCCGACGTACGGGCGGGTCTTGGGTCCGGACAGCCGCACGTCACCGGCGACGGTGCCGAGCAGCTGACCGGTGAAGCCGCTCAGGTCGTCGGTGGCCACCTTGCTCATGCCCAGCGGTTGCAGCACCCGCCCGGCGAAGCACAGCAGCACGCCCAGGCCCCGGGCGGCCGGGTTGGCCGCCACCGCCAACGCGTCGCGCACGTTGCCCGGGCCGTCCGCGTCCGGCGCGTCGGCGCTGCGCATGGCGCCGGTCAGCACCACCGGGGCCTGGCCCGCATACGTCAGGTCGAGCCACAGCGCGCTTTCCTCCATGGTGTCGGTGCCATGCAGGACCACCACCCCGTCCGCGCCGCCGTCGACCGCGGCCGTCACCGCGTCACGGATCCGGTCCCAGTCGGCCAGGGTCAGCTCCGAGCTGTCGACCGCCAACAGGTCAACCACGTCGACGTCGTGCTCCGCGGAGAAGGGCGCCGTCAGATCCGCCCCGCTGTAGGCGGGTCGGTGCACCCCGTCGGCGCCGGTGCCGGTCGATATCGTGCCCCCGGTGGCGATCACGGTGAGGCGGGCCATGCTTGGCATCATTGCGCATCACCGCCGGGCGAACCTGGCTAGCCTGCGTGGGGCGGTAGGGGATGATGGGGAAGTGCCTGAAGAACCGACAAACTCGACTGAGCCGGTGACCTCAGCCGAACAGGCTGGTGAGGCCGCCCCGGCCCAGCGGGACGCGGAGCCCGACGCCGTCGCGCCGCCCGAAGCCGCGCCGCGGCGGTTGCGGCTGCTGCTGTCGATCGCGGCCATCGTGCTGGCCCTCGACGTCGTCACCAAGGTGCTCGCCGTCAAACTGCTGCCGCCCGGCCAGCCGGTGCCGATCATCGGCGACACGGTGACCTGGACGCTGGTCCGCAACTCCGGGGCGGCGTTCTCGATGGCGACGGGCTACACGTGGGTGCTGACGCTGATCGCGACCGGGGTCGTGGTCGGCATCTTCTGGATGGGGCGTCGCCTGGTGTCCCCGTGGTGGGCGGTGGGCCTGGGCATGATCCTCGGCGGCGCGATGGGCAACCTGGTCGATCGTTTCTTCCGCGCCCCCGGCCCGCTGCGCGGGCACGTCGTGGACTTCCTGTCGATCGGCTGGTGGCCGGTGTTCAACGTCGCCGACCCCTCGGTGGTCGGCGGCGCCATCCTGCTGGTGGTGTTGTCGATCTTCGGGTTCGATTTCGACTCGGTCGGCCGGCGCACCGCCGCCGACCGGCGCAAGGACGAGGACGACGCCGGAGACGGCGCGGGTGAGTGACCGCTCGATGCCCGTCCCGGAGGGACTGGCGGGCATGCGCGTCGACGCCGGACTGGCCCGGCTGCTGGGGCTCTCGCGCAGCGCGGCGGCCGCGATCGCCGAGGACGGCGGCGTCGAGCTCGACGGCGTGCCGGCCGGCAAGTCCGACCGGTTGACCGGCGGCGCCTGGCTGCAGGTGCGCCTGCCCGAAGCGCCCGCGCCCCTGCAGAACACGCCGGTCGACGTCGAGGGCATGACGATCCTGTACTCCGACGACGACATCGTCGCGGTCGACAAACCGGCGGCGGTGGCCGCGCACGCCTCGGTGGGCTGGACCGGGCCCACGGTGCTCGGTGGCCTGGCCGCCGCCGGCTACCGGATCACCACCTCGGGGGTGCCCGAGCGGCAGGGCATCGTGCACCGCCTCGACGTCGGAACGTCCGGGGTGATGGTCGTGGCGCTGTCCGAGCGCGCCTACACCTTGCTCAAGCGGGCGTTCAAACAGCGCACCGTCGACAAGCGCTATCACGCGCTGGTGCAAGGACATCCGGACCCGTCCAGCGGGACCATCGACGCGCCGATCGGGCGACACCGCGGCGGCGAATGGAAGTTCGCGGTCACCAAGGACGGCCGGCACAGCCTCACCCACTACGACACCGTGGAGGCTTTCGTCGCCGCCAGCCTGCTCGACGTGCACCTGGAGACCGGCCGCACGCACCAGATCCGGGTGCATTTCTCCGCGCTGCATCACCCGTGCTGCGGCGACCTGGTCTACGGCGCCGACCCCAAGCTCGCGAAAAAGCTTGGGCTGGAACGGCAATGGCTACATGCTCGGTCGCTGTCATTCGCCCATCCGGCCGACGGCAGGCGGATGGAGATCGTCAGCCCCTACCCGCCCGACCTGCAACACGCGCTGGACGTGTTGCGCGACGAGGGCTGACTCACGCCGGCTTGCGGGCCTCGACGAGCAGGCGCACGGAGTGGCCGACGAACGGCCCGTCGGATTCGATGCGCTCGTGCAGTTCGGCCAGCCGGTCCCGGTACCGCTGCACGGTGAAGTCGGGCACCGTCCAGATCACCTTGCGCAGGAAGTACACGACGGCGCCGATGTCGAAGAACTCGGCGCGCATCCGCTCCATGCGGATATCGACGATCTGCAGCCCGGCCGCCTCGGCCTGCGCGCTCACCGCGTCCGGGTGAAACTCGGCCCATTTCTCCGGCTGCGGCCCGATGAAGTACTCGACCAGCTCGCCCATGGTGGCCGGACCGATGTGCTGCGCGAAGTAGGTGCCGCCGGGGCGCAGCACGCGCCGTATCTCCGACCACCAGACGGAGATCGGGTGGCGGGTGGTCACCAGGTCGAACGCCTCGTCGCCGAATGGCAGCGGCGGTTCGTCCCGGGTGGCGACCACCACCACACCGAGCGGATGCAGGCGCCGGGTGGCCAGCGCCGCGTTCGGGGGCCACGTCTCGATGGCCGCCATGGTGGGCGGGAACGGCGCCGCGCCGGACAGCACTTCACCGCCTCCGGTGTGAATGTCGAGCGCGGCCGACACCGCGGCCAACCGCTCCCGCAACAGCCGCTGGTAGCCCCACGACGGGCGCTCCTCGGTAGCCCGGCCGTCCAGCCACGAGAAATCCCAGCCGTCCAGCGGGGCGGCGTCGGCCTCCGCGATCAGTTCGTCAAATGTGCGCCGCATGCCACGCATGCTAGGCACTGCTGCTCGCCGGCAAGCCGAGATCGCCGCGATGGCGGCGATGGCCGTGGTGGGCGCCGGCCGCGATCCGGGGGAGCGGTCAGACCGTGACCTTGCCGGCGTCACCCGTGGCGATCTCGGGCGCCAGCGGTGCGATCGCGCCGAGTATCTCGGTGACCGTCTCGGACGGCACCCCGGCGGCGGCCAGCGCGTCGGCCAAATGCCCGGCCACCAAACTGAAGTGGTGCATGGTGATCCCGCGGCCCTGGTGCACCTGCTTCATCGGCGCGCCGGTGTAGGGCTCCGGGCCGCCCAGGGCCGCGGCGAAGAACTCCGTCTGCTTGCCCTTGAGGCGGTTCATGTTCGTGCCGGTGAAAAAGCCGGACAGCTGATCGTCGGCAAGCACCCGGACGTAGAAGTCCTCGACCACGACTTCGATCGCCTCGTGCCCACCGATCCGGTCGTAGATGGATGCCGGTGCGGACTTGCGGAAGCGCGCCAGAATTTTCATAAGCACGATTGGAACATCTCGGCGTTGCCCGTCGGTTTATGCGCGATCACGCCCGGATTGCCTTGTGTAACAGCGGGATTGCCCGCCGCTGACGGACGTTCTCGGCGAACCGTGAGAGTGGGGTCCGGGACCCATGACGGCAATCCGCGTCAAGGTGAGGCGAACATGTCCTAGGTTGGCTTCATGATGCACATCACATCACTCGCGCAGCCCCGCAATGCGGTCGTGGCCATCGGGCAGGCCAGTTGCGGTCGGGGGGCTCACATCATCAGGAGCGAATGCCGATGAACCTTGGTGACTTAACGAACTTGGTGGAGAACTCGCTCGGAAACCTGGTGGAAAAGCCGCTCGCGGCGGTCTCGCATATTGTGAACACCCCGAACTCCGCCGGCCGGTATCGGCCGTTCTATCTGCGCAACCTGCTCGACGCGGTCCAGGGGCGCACCCTCGAGGACGCCGTCGCGGGCAAGACCGCGCTGATCACCGGGGGATCCTCCGGCATCGGCGAGGCCGCCGCGAAGAAGATCGCGGAGGCCGGTGGCACGGTGGCGCTGGTGGCGCGCACCCGGGAGAACCTCGAGAAGGTCGCCGACGAGATTCGCGACAACGGCGGCACCGCCCACGTCTACCCGTGCGACCTGTCCGACATGGACGCCATCGCCGCCATGGCCGATCAGGTGCTCGAGGACCTGGGCGGTGTCGACATCCTGATCAACAACGCGGGCCGCTCGATCCGGCGCTCACTCGAGCTGTCCTACGACCGGATCCACGACTATCAGCGGACCATGCAGCTGAACTACCTCGGCGCCGTCCAGCTGATCCTCAAGTTCATCCCCGGCATGCGCGAGCGGGGATACGGGCACGTCATCAACGTCTCCTCGGTCGGCGTGCAGACCCGCGCGCCGCGCTTCGGCGCCTACATCGCCAGCAAGGCCGCGCTGGACAGTCTGTGCGACGCGCTGCAGGCCGAAACGGTGAACGACGACGTCCGGTTCACCACCGTGCACATGGCGCTGGTGCGCACGCCGATGATCAGCCCCACCACGCTCTACGACAAGTTCCCGGCGCTCACACCCGAGCAGGCCGCCGGGGTGATCGCCGACGCGATCGTGCACCGGCCGCGCCGGGCCAGCTCACCGTTCGGGCAGTTCGCGGCCGTCGCCGATGCGCTCAACCCGGCGGTGATGGACCGGGTGCGCAACCGGGCGTTCGCCATGTTCAGCGACTCCAGCGCCGCCAAGGGAGATGAATCATCGAGCGACGCAACGGAATTCGATAAGCGCAGCGAGAACTTCGTGCGGGCGACCCGCGGGCCAGTTCGGCGCCGATACCCGACGAGGCGCCGGTGATGACAACGGTGGTCTGCAGGTCAGGTTTTGGAAGGCTCATGGTCTCACCAATGTATCCCGCGGGT
>NZ_LZMG01000414.1:0-1945 GCF_001673615.1 Mycobacterium sp. 1245499.0 | reverse complement strand
GCCCGACCACGCCGCGGCGGCCTTCTGCTGGCTGCGCAGCGCGTAGGCGTCGACGTCGTCGCGGGAGAAGCCCTCGATGGTGGCGATCAGGTCGGCGCCGATGCCCTGGGGCACGAAGCCGATCTGGTAGTTGGTCTCGGGGTCGGTCGCCCAGGCACCGCCGTCGGAGCCCATCGGCACCCGGCTCATCGACTCGACACCGCCGGCCAGCACCAGGTCGTCCCAGCCGGACCGGACCTTCTGGGCGGCGGTGTTGACGGCCTCGAGGCCGGAGGCGCAGAACCGGTTGAGCTGCACGCCGCCGGTGGTCTCCGGCAGGCCGGCGGCCAGCACCGCAGTGCGGGCGATGTCGCCGCCCTGGTCACCGACCGGGGACACAACGCCCAGGATCATGTCGCTGATCAGGTTCTCGTCCAGGTCCGGGAACCGCCGGCGCAGCTCGTCCACCAGGCCCACGACCAGGTTGAGCGGCTTGACCTCGTTCAGCGAACCGTTGCGCTGCTTGCCCCGCGGGGTGCGGATGGCCTCATAGATAAAAGCTTCTTCGGACATGGCGACTTCCTGTTCTGACGAATAGGGTTCGAATCCGTCTTCGAGATAGATTCCGGCCCCACCCTAACAGGGTCCCCGGCCAACCTGTTGGTTGGGCAGATCGCGCAGCTCAGAGGCACCGAGTGACGCACGCCACGCGTCGGCTCGCTGCCTCGGGCGGCGGCCCCGGCCGAACGTGCAACTACGTTCACGCTCGGCGACGAGTGTGCGCCTAACTTCACGCTGGCTGGTGGGCGTCCCGGGCACTGGCCGTGGCCGGCCACGCCTAAGCTCGACCACCATGACGGTGGAGCGACTGCGCCCCTACGCGACCACGGTGTTCGCCGAGATGTCGGCGCTGGCCGCGCGCATCGGAGCAGTGAACCTGGGCCAGGGGTTTCCCGACGAGGACGGCCCCCCGGCCATGCTCAAGGCCGCCCAGGAGGCCATCGCCGACGGCGTCAACCAGTACCCCCCGGGCATCGGCATCGCGCCGCTGCGCCACGCCATCGCCGCCCAGCGCCGGCGCCGCTACGGCATCGACTACGACCCCGACACCGAGGTGCTGGTGACGGTCGGGGCGACCGAGGCCATCGCCTCGGCGGTGATCGGCCTGGTCGAGCCGGGCTCCGAGGTCCTGCTGATCGAGCCGTTCTACGACTCCTACTCGCCGGTGGTGGCGATGGCCTCCGCGCAACGGGTGGCCGTGCCCCTGGTCCCCCACGGTCGCGGCTTCGCCCTGGACGCCGACGCGCTGCGCCGGGCGGTCACGCCCCGGACCCGGGCGCTGATCGTCAACTCACCGCACAACCCGACCGGCACGGTGCTGCGTGCCGAAGAGTTGGCGGCCATCGCCGAGGTGGCGGTCGCGGCCGACCTGCTGGTGATCACCGACGAGGTCTACGAGCACCTGGTATTCGACCGCCACCGACACGTGCCGCTGGCAGGCTTCGACGGCATGGCCGAGCGCACCATCACCATCTCCAGCGCGGCCAAGATGTTCAACTGCACCGGCTGGAAGATCGGATGGGCTTGCGGCCCAGCGCATCTGATCGCCGGGGTACGCGCGGCCAAACAGTACCTGAGCTATGTCGGCGGCGCGCCGTTCCAGCCGGCGGTGGCGCTGGCCCTGGACACGGAGGACGCATGGGTGGACGACCTGCGCGCCACGCTGCAGGCCAGACGCGATCGACTGGCCGCCGGGCTGATCGACGTCGGGTTCGAGGTGCACGACAGCGCCGGCACGTACTTCCTGTGCGCCGATCCGCGTCCGCTGGGATACGACGACAGCAGCGAGTTCTGCGCGGCGCTGCCGGAAAAGGTTGGCGTTGCCGCGATCCCGCTGTCGGCGTTCCGTGACCCCGCGGCGGCGAGCGGTCCGGCCGACGTGTGGAATCACTTGGTGCGCTTCACC
>NZ_LZMG01000413.1:0-754 GCF_001673615.1 Mycobacterium sp. 1245499.0 | reverse complement strand
GATCTCGTTCGGGACGAAGGGCGGCGAGATCGAGATGGACGGGCAGCGCATCGCCGTCCCGGTCTCGACCGACCAGATGAAGATGGTGGCCAAGCTGTCCGGCGGGCAGTCGTACACCGCCACCACCCTGGGCGAGCTGGAAAAGAGCTACAACGCCATCGAGAACGAGATCGGCTACCGCACGGTGCCGGGGCCGGGCAGCTCCGGCTGGCTGCGGCTGGCCGTGCTGACCGCCCTGATCGCGACCGCGCTGGCACTGCTGATCAACCGGCGCCTGCCCAGCTGACTCAGGCGGGCAGCCTGCGGTTCAGCAGGAGCCCAGCCAGGATGGCGCCGGCCAGGACGAACGCGCCGAGCAGCATCCAGGCCAGGCTGGCGTCGCCCTTCACGGTTTCGTAGCCGATCTGGCGCTGCAGCGTCGAGTACACGTTCTTCAGCGAGTCCAGGCTGTCGGCGTGGAACGACTGGCCGTCGGTGATCTCGCAGATCTTCTGCAGGGTCTGGTCGTCCACCGGAACCGGGATGGTGGCGCCCTCGTAGTCGACGGTGCCGTACGGGGTGCCGAACGAGATCGTGGAGATCTGCACGCCCTCGGCCTTGGCCAGCCGCGCCGCCGTGTAGACGCCGTCGTGCGGATCGCTGGGATTGGAAGGCTTGTTCTCGCCGCCGTCGGAGAGCAGCACGATGCGGGCCGGCGGCGGTTTGTCGCCACCGGCGACCGCGGTGGCGCTGATCGCGTGCAGCGCGGTGAAGA
>NZ_LZMG01000412.1:0-5395 GCF_001673615.1 Mycobacterium sp. 1245499.0 | reverse complement strand
GCGGCGCCGTGTCCGGGACCGATCGGCGAACGCGCCGACTGGTGGTGGTACACACCCTTCCAACCCCACCCACCACCAAACAACTAGGGACGACGGGTCCTTACCGGCAACGCATCGGTGCTCTAAAACGCTGGGGCGCAGAGGTATTCGTTCGCGCCTGGACCGCCTACCCCGCCGTGGACATGGGCGCTAGCTCGCCGCGCGCTGCGCCGCGACGAACAGATTGCCGGGCACGTAGTCGCGAACCTCCTCGGGCGCCGCACGCCCATAGCCGGCCATCAATTCGTCGGCCGGGGTGACCGTCACCTCCCAGCCGTGGCGGCCGAACCATTCGCCGACGTCCTCGCGCTCCTCGAAATACCAGAGCTCGTCGGTGCGGGGTATCTCACGATCCGGATCCACGCCGGCCATCAGCCCGCGGATCCGATCCATCCGCTCGCGGCGCTTGGCGCGGGCCTGCGGGTCGAGGAACTTCGGACCCAGGGCCTCCACGGCCACCCGGCTGCCCGGCGCGGTCAGCCCCTGGATGCGTTCGAACAGCAGCTCTTGGGCGGCCGCCGGCAGATACGGCATCAATCCCTCGGCCGACCAGACGCTGGGCGCGTCGGCGTCAAAACCCGCCTGCCGCAACGCGGCCGGCCAATCCTGGCGCAGGTCCACCGGCACCGCGACGCGATTACAGGCGGGCTGCGCCCCATGTTCGGCCAACGTGGCCGCCTTGAAGTCCAGCACCTTGGTCTGGTCGAGCTCGTAGACCGTCGTGCCCGCAGGCCACGCCAACCGCCAGGACCGCGCGTCCAGGCCGGCCGCCAGGATCACCGCCTGGCGAATGCCTGCGCCGGTCGCTTCGCGGAAGAAACTGTCGAAAAACGCTGTGCGCGAGGCCATATAGCCGACCATCGACTGCATCTGCAGCGGCAACGTCGGCTCGGCCTCGATGACCTCGGCCGGCAACTGCGCCGCGGAATGCCAGTTCCACACGCCGTCCCCGGCGGCGTCCAGGAAAACCTGCGCGAATGGGTCCGTGATCAACGGGTTTTCGTTACGGGTCTCCGCCGCGCGGGCCGAGGCCACCCCCAGCGCGGTCGCCCCCACGCTTTCGGTGATCTCCCAGCTGTCGTTGTCGGTCCTGGGCACAGTCAGTTTCCTCTCGTCCGATGCGCAGACACGAACAGCGTCTGTGGTGTGGCGTCGTCGATGTCTTGTGGTGGCCTGCGGTCGTACCCGGCCATCAGCTCGGGGGCCGGGGTGACCGTCACGTCCCAGCCGTGCCGACCTAACCAGTCGGCCACGTCTTCGCGTTCCTCGAAGTACCACAGGTCTTGCACGTCGGGAATGTCGCGGTCGGGCTCCAGTTCGGCCATCAGGTCGCGCACCCGCTGCATGGTCTGGCGCTGCCTGTCGCGGGCGCCCTCGTCGAGGAAGTCGGGGCCTGGCGCCTCCACGGCGATCCGGCTGCCTTGCGTGCCGAGCGCCTGTACCCGCTCGAACAACAACTCCTGGGCGGTCGCCGGCAGAAACGGCAACAGCCCCTCGGCCGACCACACGCTGGGCGCGTGCGCGTCAAATCCCGCGCCCTGCAAGGCGGACGGCCAGTCGTGGCGCAGGTCGACGGGAACGCTGACCAGCTCGCAGGTCGGCTCGGCGCCCTTGTCGCGCAGCGTCGCGGACTTGAACTCCAGCACCCGCGGCTGGTCCAACTCGTACACCGTGGTGCCGTCCGGCCAGGGCAACCGCCAC
Organism: Mycobacterium sp. 1245499.0; assembly: GCF_001673615.1. Classification (NCBI taxonomy): domain Bacteria; kingdom Bacillati; phylum Actinomycetota; class Actinomycetes; order Mycobacteriales; family Mycobacteriaceae; genus Mycobacterium; species Mycobacterium sp. 1245499.0. The sequence goes on along the minus strand of NZ_LZMG01000412.1, from coordinate 3,655 downwards.
GCCCGCGAGTCCAGCCCGGCCGCCAGGATCACCACCTGCCGCACGCCCGCGCCGGTCGCGTCGAGGAAGAACTTGTCGAAGAACGCCGTCCGCGCGGCCATGTAGTCGACCATCCCCTGCATCCGCGGCTTGAGGTCCGGATCGATCTCGGCGACCTGGGCGGGCAGGTTGGGGGCCGCGAACCAGTCCCACACGCCCGCTCCCGCGGCCTGCAGGAACACCCGCGCGAACGGATCGCTGATCAGCGGGTTCTCGCTCTCGGTCTCCGCGGCCCGGGCCGCCGCCACGCCCAGCGCCGTGGCGCCCACGCTCTCGGTGATCTCCCAGCTGTCGTCGTCCGTCCTGGCCACGCCGCCACCCGCCCCCAATTCGCTAACACGCCTACCTACCCGACCCTACGCGCGCCGGATGAGTGGAAGCTGTCAACGAACCGGGTATTGCGTTAACTTGTCGGCGGGCCACTGCGCGGGCCGAAAGCAAGGCTCAGCGGTGCCGAGCGAAGCCGAAGGATCCTTCATACATGCGAGTTGACGGGCGCGACATCATCGTCTCCGGCAACCTGCTGCAGCCGTTGACCCGGCGGACCAACGACATCCTGCGGCTGATCCTGGCGTTGCTCTTCCTGGCGCTGGTGATCACGGGCTCGGTGATCACCCGCCCGCAGTGGATCGCGCTGGAGAGATCCGTGTCGCAGATCGTCGGCGTCTTGTCGCCGACCCAATCCGACGTGGCGTACCTGATCTACGGCCTTGCGATCGTGGCGTTGCCGTTCATGATCCTCATCGGCCTGATCGTCGCCGGGCAGTGGAAACTGCTGGGCGCCTACGCCACCGCGGGGCTGAGCGCGATCGTGTTGTTGTCGATCAGCGGCACCGGCCTCGCCGCGCCGCGGTGGCACTTCGACGCCCTCGACCGGCTGACCACGCTGCCGGCGCAGTTCCTCGACGACCCGCGGTGGATCGGGATGCTGGCGGCCGTGCTGACGGTGTCGGGGCCCTGGCTGCCGGCGCGCTGGCGGCACTGGTGGTGGGCCCTGCTGCTGGCCTTCGTTCCGATCCATCTGGTGGTCAGCGCCATCGTCCCGGCGCGCTCGTTGGTGGGCCTGGCGGTCGGGTGGGTGGTGGGCGCGCTGGTGGTGCTCGTCGTCGGCACGCCCGCGCTCGAGGTGCCGTTGGACGCGGCGGTGCGCGCCCTGGCCAAGGCGGGCTTCACCGTCACGCGGCTCACCGTGGTCCGGCCGGCCGGCCGTGGCCCGCTGATCCTTTCGGCGGAGGGCGAACATCTCGGTGACACGGCGCTGATCGAGTTGTACGGCCCGCATCAACGCAGCGGCGGAGCGCTGCGCCAGCTCTGGGGAAAGCTGAAGCTGCGCGACGCCGAAACCGCGCCCCTGGTGACCTCCATGCGCCGCGCCGTCGAACACCGCGCGCTGATGGCGATCGCCATCGGCAACACGGGTCTGGCCAACACGGCGACGGTCGCGGTCGCGCCGCTGGACCGCGGCTGGATGCTTTACTCGCACCGGCGCCCGCTCGGCACCCCCATCGACGAATGCGCGACGACGACTCCCGTTGCCCGGCCGTGGGAATCGCTGAAAGTCCTCAACGACCGCCAGATCGCCCACGGTGACCTGCGCAGCCACCACATCACCGTGGAGGACGACACCGTGATGTTCGGTGGGTTCGGCAGTGCCGAATACGGGGCCACCGAGGCCCAACTGCAATCCGACATCGCGCAGCTACTGGTGACGACATCCGCGCTGTACGAGCCGAAGTCCGCGGTGCGCGCGGCGATCGAGGTGTTCGGCAAGGACACCATCCTGTCCGCTTCGCGCAGGCTCACGAAAGTCGCTGTGCCGCGGTTTATTCGGCGGTCCATACCAAACTCTGGAACCGTCATCTCCGGCGCACGGGCCGAGGTCAAGCGCCAAACCGGCGCCGACCAGATCAAGCCTGCGACCATCACCAGGTTCACCCGCAGCCAGATCGTGCAGCTGGTGCTCTTCGGCGCGCTGGTCTACGTCGCCTACCCGTTCATCAGCACGGCACCGACGTTCTTCTCCCAACTGCGGACGGCGAACTGGTCGTGGGCGCTGCTGGGGCTGCTGGTGTCGGCGCTCACGTATGTCGGTGCGGCAGCCGCGTTATGGGCCTGCGCCGACGGCATGGTGAACTTCTGGACGCTGTCAATCGCGCAGGTGGCCAACACCTTTGCCGCCACCACCACCCCGGCGGGCGTCGGCGGTCTGGCGCTGAGCACGCGGTTCCTGCAAAAGAGCGGCTTGTCGGCGATGCGGGCCACCGCGGCGGTGGCGCTGCAGCAGTCGGTACAGGTGATCGCCCACCTGGCGCTGCTGGTGCTGTTCAGCGCCGCCGCCGGGGCCTCGATGAACCTGCGGCATTTCGTGCCGAGCGCGACACTGCTGTACCTGATCGCCGGGATCGCGCTGGGCATCGTCGGTGCGTTCCTGTTCGTGCCCACGCTGCGCAAGTGGCTGGCGACCGAGGTGCGACCGAAGCTGAACGAGGTGGTGACCGATCTGGTCAAGCTGGCCCGCGAACCGCGGCGGCTGGCCCTGATCCTGCTGGGTTGTGCGGGCACCACCCTCGGCGCGGCGCTGGCGCTGTGGGCCAGCATCGAAGCCTTCGGTGGCGGAACGACTTTCGTCGCCGTCACGGTGGTCACCATGGTCGGCGGCACGTTGGCCTCTGCCGCTCCCACGCCCGGCGGTGTCGGGGCCGTCGAGGCGGCGCTGATCGGTGGCCTGGCCGCGTTCGGGGTGCCGGCGGCGGTCGGCGTGCCCTCGGTCCTGCTGTACCGGGTGCTGACCTGCTGGCTGCCGGTCTTCGTCGGCTGGCCGGTGATGCGGTGGCTGACCAAAAACGAGATGGTCTGAGGACCTAGTTCTCGGATTCGGCCTGTGCGACCACGAGAACCGTTGAGGTGCGCACGCTTCGGCCGACGGTGGTGGTCAAATACGCCAGGTAGAAGTCCTCGGGCACCGACGGTGCGACCGAGATGGAAACGGTGACGCTGGCCGACCCGTCGGCGCGGAATTGACCCGATGCCGGCCGCACGCCGATCCCGACATCGGAGGAGGTGCCCGCGACGGTGTAACCGTCGGCGGTGTCGGTCATGCGTTGCGCATCAAGGGTGACGGTGCCCGTGCTCCCGGGCGCGATCGTGACGACGGGTTGAGCAACGTTGACGGCCACCGCCGAGCTGCCGGCCCCGAACGACGGCGGCGCATCGGATTGCGCTGTGCCCCAATGCTTGTCGGGATAGGCGGCCAGCGAGTACGCCAGTGTGCCGCCGGTGCGGATGATCGACTCGGGCAGCGACGTGTGGTCGGTGGCCTGCCCGTCGACCCTCAGGCCGCTGATGTATTTGAGGTGGTGCGGTCCCGAGGCGCCCGGCGCGAAGATCCGGATGAATTTGTTTGCCGGCAGCGCGATTTCGACACGGTCGAACAACGGCGCGCCGACGGTGAGGATCGGCGTTCCCGGGGTGGCCGGGTACAGCCCCAGCGCCGCCCACACGTACCAGCTGGCCAACGCGCCCAGGTCGTCGTTGCCCGGCTCACCGTCGGCGGTCGGGGCGAACAGCCCGCGCACCCGGTCCACGGCGTGCTGGGTCTTCCATGGTTGACCGATGT
>NZ_LZMG01000411.1:0-7313 GCF_001673615.1 Mycobacterium sp. 1245499.0 | reverse complement strand
CGGCGATGTTGGTGATGGCGGCCAGCGCCACCCAGAACAACAGGATCGGCAGCGCGAGCCGGCGGATGGTGCGCGGCACGAAGGGCCGCGACTGCTCATGATTTGTCATCCAGATTTATCCAGACAGAAGGTGTAGGCGTCGACTTTGTGGACGGTGCGTTGGTCTTTCACTTCACCGTTGACGGTGATGCGGCAGCCCAGGGTGTCGCCGTTGCCCTGCGCGACGACGTTGCCGATCACCGCGGGCTCGGTGCTGGTGATGGTGAACGACCACGGCAAGGGCGCGTCCTTGACTTGCTGGGGCTGGGCGTTGACGTCAAGGTAGTTGATGGTGGCGGTCGCCCCCGGGTCGCCGAACACCTCGAGCACGACCCGCTTGGGGTTGAACGGGACAATCTCGGCCGCCAGCCCGCTGTTGGCCGCCGTGTTGTCGTGCGAGCCGAAGATGCCGTGCAGGCGATAGATCCCGAATCCCGCGAGCGCCACGACCAGCACCGCGACGAGCACCATCCATCCACGCCTCACCAGGGACGCAATCGAAAAGCCTTCCACCCGTTAGCCTTTCGAAGATCGGGCGACAAGATCACGCTCAAGCCAACTGCGGCTGCCAACCTCGTGAGCGTGATCGACAGCTATGACAGTACGGTACGGGACCGTACTGTACAAGAGACGCGCGCGTACATATTTCCCACGGGCGGGCGCGGGCATGCGGCGCCGTTACCCGGCGGGCTTGGTCAGGCCGGGGATGAGAAACCCGTCGACAAACGCCTGCACGGTGTCACGGGTGGGCGGGCGACCGGGAATGATCGACCGGAAGATGAGGTAGCCGGGCAACAGGTCCCAGAGTTCGTCGGTGATGACGTCCTCGGTGATCTCGCCCCGGGCGACGGCCTGACGCAGCACATGCTGGATCGTTGCCTTGCGCTGGTCGAGGAATTGATGCTGCAGGGCGTCATTGAGCGCGGGGTGCCGCGACACCTCGACCATCACCGCGCGGATGGTGCCGGCGTGCTGTCCGCACTCCAGGCTGATCGTCTCCCCCAGGCTCAGCAGATCACCGCGCAGCGAGCCGGTGTTCGGCGGGACGGCCACCTTGCGGACGCCTTCGATGAAGGCCGCCAGCACCAGCTCGGCCTTGGACGGCCAGCGCCGATAGACCGTGGCCTTGCTGGCCCGCGCGGCGTTGGCCACCGCGTCCACCGTCAGCTGGTCATAGCCGTGTTCCTGCAGTAGCGCCAGGGTCACGGCCAGGATTTCGGCCTCGCGCGGCGACCACGGCGATGCGTGCTCGCACCGATCGGCCGTCTGGGTCATAGAGCCCACGATAGAGCCGCTCGGGCGATGCGGACCAATTTCCGCCAGTCCGGCCCGACGGATGTCGCGTCAGCGCGAGGGCAGCAGCGCGCGTTCGATGTCGGTGAGCAGGTCGTCGGTGTCCTCGATACCCAGTGAGATGCGCGCGAATCCGTCGGGGACCGGGTCACCCCAGCGCGCCCTGCGGTCCACCGAGGTGTGCAGGCCACCGAAACTGGTGGAGGCGACCAGCAGTTCGCTGCGGTCCACCAGCGCGTGCACCGCGGCCGCATCGGCCAATTCGACCGAGACCAGCGCCCCGAATCGGCGCATCTGGGCCATGGCCACTTGGTGCGCCGGGTCGTCGACCAAGCCCGGATAGCGCACCGCCCGCACGGCCGGGTGACGGGCCAGCATGGTCGCCACCGCCCGGGCGTTCTGGCATTGGCGTTCGAAGCGCAATCCCGCAGTTCCCATGCTGCGCAACAGAAGCCACGCCTCGAACCCGCCCAGGATCGCACCGGCGGACTGCCGGTGGCGCCGCACCGCGGCGAGCAGCTCGGGCTGATCGGTGGCGACGTATCCGGCCAACAGGTCGCTGTGACCCGACAGGGCCTTGGTGGCGCTGGCCACCACCGCGTCGGCGCCCAGCGACAGCGGCTGCTGCCCCAGGGGCGTGGCGACGGTGTTGTCGACGATTAACCGGGCGCCGCGCCCCCGGCAGATGGTGGCCAGCCGGTGCAGATCAACGACGTCCAACGCCGGATTGGTGGGGGTCTCGGCCAGCACCACGTCGGCCCCCACGGCGGCGTCATAGATCTGCGCACTCGACGCCTCGATGACGCTCACGCCCGCCGGCGCCAGGTCCTCGCGGGCATAGCGGCGAACTTCGTAGTAACCGTCGGCGGGTATCACCACCGTCGATCCGGGGGTCGCCAGGGTCCGCAGCACCGCGGCGATGGCCGCCATGCCCGAGCCGAACACCAGCGCACCGGCCGCCCCCTCCAGCTCGGCAAGTGCGGATTCCAGTTGCCGCCAAGTCGGATTGGAGTCGCGGCCGTAGTTGTCCACGGCACCGGACTCGTCGCCGGACAGGTGGTAGATGGACGCAAGCACCGGCTGCGGGGCCACCGGCTGACCCGGAATTGCTTGAGAATCAACGGCTTTGAGGCTGCGCGTGGAATCACCGTACCGATTGCTCATCGGCTCAGTCCGCGGGGGTCTCGGTCGGACCCTCGGCGAGCAGTGTCCGGAAGCCGTCCTCGTCGAGGACGGGCACTCCCAGCTCGATCGCCTTGTCGTACTTGGAACCCGGCGAATCACCGGCCACGACGTAGTCGGTCTTCTTCGACACGGAGCCGGCGGCCTTTCCGCCGCGCGCCAGGATCGCCTCCTTGGCGTCGTCGCGGGAGAAGCCGGCCAGGGACCCGGTGACCACCACCGTCAGCCCCTCCAGCGTGCGCGGCACGCTGGTGTCGCGCTCGTCGGCCATCCGCACGCCTGCGGCGCGCCACTTCTCGACGATCGCGCGGTGCCAGTCGACGGTGAACCACTCGGTGAGCGCCGCCGCGATCGTCGGGCCGACGCCCTCCACCGCGGCCAGCCGCTCCGTCGATGCCGACATGATCGCGTCCAGGTCGCCGAACTCGGTCGCCAGGGCGCGCGCGGCCGTCGGGCCGACATGCCGGATCGACAACGCCACCAGCACCCGCCACAGCGCCACCTGCTTGGCCTTGTCCAGGTTGTCCAGCAGCCGCCTGCCGTTCGCGGACAGGGAACCGGCCTTGGTCCGGAACAGCTCCGTGCGCAGCAGGTCGTCCTCGCTGAGCGTGAACAGGTCGCCCTCGTCGGCGATCACGCCGGCTTTCAGCAACGCGATGGCGGCCTCGTAACCGAGCCCCTCGATGTCGAATGCACCGCGGCCGGCGACGTGAAAGACCCGCTCGCGCAACTGCGCCGGACAGGACCGGGCGTTGGGGCAACGGATGTCGGCATCGCCCTCCTTGGCCGGCGCCAGCGGGGTGCCGCACTCGGGACACGCGGTGGGCATCTCGAATTCGCGTTCGGAGCCGTCGCGCAGATCCACGACGGGGCCGAGCACCTCCGGGATCACGTCACCGGCCTTGCGGATCATCACCGTGTCGCCGATCAGCACGCCCTTGCGCTTGACCTCGGCGGCGTTGTGCAGGGTGGCCAGCCCCACCGTCGACCCGGCCACCTTCACCGGCGTCATGAATGCGAACGGCGTGACGCGTCCGGTGCGCCCGACGTTGACGCGGATGTCGAGCAGCTTGGTCTGCGCCTCCTGCGGCGGGTACTTGTAGGCGACGGCCCACCGCGGCGCGCGCGAGGTGGTTCCCAGCCGGCGCTGCAGGGCGACGTCGTCGACTTTGACGACCACGCCGTCGATTTCGTGCTCGAGGTCGTAGCGGTGTTCACCCCAGTAGGCGATCCGCTCCTGGACGGCGGCCAGGCCGCGCACCCGCGCGGTCTGTGCGGCCACCGGCAGCCCCCAGGCGCTCAGCGCGGCGTAGGCCTCGTGCTGGCTCTTGGGCGCGAACCCCTCTGTGCGGCCAACGCCGTGACAGATCATCCGCAGCTTGCGCCGGGCGGTGACGGCCGGGTTCTTCTGGCGCAGCGACCCGGCCGCGCTGTTGCGCGGGTTGGCGAACGGCGCCTTGCCGTCCTCGACCAGGCTGGCGTTGAGCGCCTCGAAATCGGCGAGCAGAAAGAACACCTCGCCGCGCACCTCGAGCAGGGCGGGGACCGGGAAGTCCGTGCCGGCCGACAGCCGCTCCGGGACGTCGTCGATGGTGCGCGCGTTGAGCGTCACGTCCTCGCCGACCCGGCCGTCGCCCCGGGTGGCGGCGCGCTCCAACCGGCCGTCGCGATACACCAGCGACAAGGCCACCCCGTCGATCTTGAGTTCGCACAGGTAATGCGGTTGTTTGCCGACCTCGTTCTCGACGCGGTTGCTCCAGGCCACCAGCTCGTCGCGATCGAAGACGTCGTCGAGGCTCAGCATCCGCTCCAGGTGCGCCGCCTCGGCGAACTCGGTGGCGAACCCCGCGCCGCCGACCAGCTGGGTCGGCGAATCGGCCACCCGAAGCTCGGGATGCCGCTCCTCGAGCGCCAAAAGTTCGTTGAACATCGCGTCGAAGTCCGCGTCCGAGATGATCGGGGCGTCCTTGATGTAGTAGCGGAACTGGTGTTCGCGGACCGTTTCGGCCAGGTCCTGCCACTGCCGGCGCACCTCGGGCGATACCGAATCAGCTTCTGCTGAGCTCACCTTGGCAGGCTATCCGAGGACACCGACGCAAAACCCGGCGCGCTCAGTCCTGGACGTAAGAGCGCAACCGATCCACGGCGGCATCCCACCGGCGGGACAGCTGGCTCAGGTAGTCGCTGGCCGACGCCAGCGGCTCGGTCCGCACCGTCCACACCCGCTCGCGGCCCTGCCGGCTGCTGGTCACCAGCCCGACGGACTCCAGCAGCTGCAGGTGCTTGCTGGCCGCCTGCCGGGTGACCGGTATGACGCTGGTGACCTGTGATGTCGAGCTCGGGCCGTGATCGCAGAGCCGCACGATGATGCGCAGCCGGTTGGGGTCACCGAGCGCGTCGAAGAGCGGCGCGTCGACGGCGACTTTCATACCCGGACGCCCTCGACGTACCGGCGCACCAGCGTGGTCTGGATCGCCCAGCCTTCGCCGTTGGCCTCCAAGGACGGGCCGCGACGTGCCGGTGGGATCGCCTCGAACCCGGACTCGGTGATGGTCAGCAGCACGCCGTCGGGCCGCTCAGCCAGGGTGAACTCGACGAGCGTGGTCGGCTCCTGGTCGTAGTCGATGTCGGGGTCGACGGCGAACGGATGCCAGCGGTAGGCGAACCGGCGCGGCGGCTCGACGGCGACGATCTGCCAGGTGCTGCGGACTCCGGTGTGCGGCTCCTGACGCCTGGCCACCTCGCCGTCGACGGTGGTGGGGGTGATCGCGGCGGTCACCGACGTTCCGGCCACGAACGGCCCGTCGAACCGCACCCCGAACCAGCGTCCGAACTCCTCGGCGTCGCTGATCGCCCGCCACACCCGGTCGAGCGGCGCGCGCAGCACGACCTGCTTCTCGATCTTCATGTGCAACCTCCTGGTTGCCTATGAGTGCAGCACATCGCGACCCGAAACGCAACCAATTGGTTGCCTATCCGATGGCGTCGGGGTCCTCGGCGAACATCTCGGCCGCCTTGCGGGCGAGCCCGATCGCGGCGCGGGCCCACTGCGGCGTGGCGCCGGCCAGCCCGCAGGCGGGGGTGACGCCGATGCGGTCGCGCAGCGCCGGGCGGGCGAAGCCGAGGCGGTCGGTGACGGCGACCACCGCGGCGGCCACCTCCTCCGCCGCCGGGCGGCGCGGCGGGGGCTCGGCGCCGAGCACCCCCAGCACGACGGTGCGGCCCGGCTCCACGAACTCGGCGATGCCGTCCAGGTCCGCGGTGGTCAGCGCACCCGCGTCCACCGACACGGCACGAAATGCGCTGCGTTGCAACAGTTCCCATGGGATACCCGGGGCGCAGCAGTGCAGCAGCACCTCGCCCCCGACCGTGTGGGCGCAGCTGTCGAGCAGGCCGGCGGCCAATTCCTCCTCGACGGGCGCCACCGGGCTCAGCGAGGTGACCCCACTCAGCCCCCCGCCCAGCGCTTTGGGCAGCGACGGCTCGTCGAACTGGACCACCACCTCCGCCTCGAGCCGGCGGGCCATCCCGGCCCGATGCGCGGCCACCCCCTCGGCCAGCGACGCGGCCAGGTCGCGCAGCGCGCCGGGGTCGGTGATCGCCCGGTGGCCGTTGGCCAGCTCGATTTCGGCGGCCAGCGTGATCGGGCCCGGCGCCTGCACCTTCACCACCCGGCCGTCGTTGCGCAGGCCGGCGGCCTCCCAGGCCTCCTCCAGCGCGTCCATGTCCTCGTCGAGCAGGCTGATCGCGCGGCGGGTGACCGCGCCGGGCCGGGCGGCAAGCCGGTAGCCGCGCGGCACCGTGTCGATGGCCACGTCGACCAGCAGCGCGCCGGCCCGGCCGAGCATGTCGGCACCGACGCCGCGGGCGGGCAACTCGACGATGTGCGCCAGTGCGCCCGCCAGTTCGCCCACCACGACTTCGGCGGCTTCCCGCGCGGCGCGGCCGGGCCACGAGCCGACACCGCTGGCGGTGGCGAAGGGATGGGCGAAAACACTCACCCGACAACCGTATTCGACGTCGGAGCACCCCCCGGTCGGCAGGGGTCTGTGTGCGCGCTGGCTGCGCGGGTAGGTTCAACGCAAAAGGGGTGCGTAAAGGTGTCGCAGAAGGCGAAATCAGCGTGGCTGCCGCTGTTGTGCGCGGCGGTGGCGCTGGTGGCGTCGTGCACCCGGGTGGTGGACGGCGCGGCCCTGGCGGGTTCCGGCGCCAACCGCAGAGTGGTGCAGGGCGTCGACGTCGACGCGATCCTGCTGGACCAGTCCCGGATGCGCGCGATCACCGGCGCCGGTGAGCATCTGACCATCATCCCCTCGATGGACGGCACCAGCCCGGTGGACATCGACGCGCTCGCCGAGACCGCGCCGCGCGAGTGCCGGTTCATCTACGCCGAGACGGCGACGTTCGGCCGCGACCTGGAGGCATTCCACAAGACGACCTTTCAGGACCCGCCCGACGGCGCGCTGATCTCCGAAGGCGCCGCGGCCTATCGCGATGCCGACGCCGCCCGGCGCGCCTTCGGCGCCCTGGTGGGCACCGTCGGCGCCTGCGCGAACGGCTCGAGCGGGCAGCTCTACGTCGGCGACTGGAACGCCGATGCCACCACGCTGCACCTGCGGCCGGGCGGCTGCGGCCGCGACTACCGGATCCTGTCGGTGGCCATGCTGGAGGTCACCTTCTGCGGCTTCGCGCAGTCGGTGTCCGACATCGTGATGACGAATATCTCGGCGAACATGCCGCGGTGATCAGCGTGCGGTGCCGGCGATGGTGGCGCTGCCGAGCACCTCGTCGCCGTCGGG
>NZ_LZMG01000410.1:0-575 GCF_001673615.1 Mycobacterium sp. 1245499.0 | reverse complement strand
GCGACGGTGGGTGCCTCGAACAGGGATCGGACGGTGAGGTCGGCGTCCAGTTCGGTATTCACGGCCGAGACGAGCCGCATTGCCGAGAGTGAGTCGCCGCCGAGGTGGAAGAAGGAGTCGTCGATGCCGACGCGTTCGACACCCAGGATGTGGGCGTAGATGCCGGCCAGGATGTCTTCGAGGGCGGTCCGTGGGGCGCGGTAGTTATCGCCCTGGTAGTCCGGGGCGGGCAAAGCGCGGGTGTCGAGTTTGCCGTTGAGCGTCAACGGCAACGCCTCGAGCACCACCACCGCCGCGGGCACCATATAGGGAGGGAGCCGCTGACCCAACCGGGCCCGAATATCGGCGGGGTCAGCGGCTCCAGTCACATAGCCGACGAGACGCCTCTCGCCGGCCTGGTCTTCGCGGACGACGACCGCGGCTTGCTGCACGCCGTCCAATTCGGTGAGCGCGGTGCGGATTTCGCCCAACTCGATGCGATACCCACGCACCTTGACCTGCTCATCGGCGCGCCCCCGATACCGCAACTGCCCATCGGGACCCCAGCACACCAGATCCCCAGTGCGATACATACG
>NZ_LZMG01000409.1:0-3732 GCF_001673615.1 Mycobacterium sp. 1245499.0 | reverse complement strand
ACCGCCGCCCGGATCAGGGTGGCGAGCAGCACCGTTTCGGCGACGGTGGCCGGCACGTCGGCCACCCGGACCTCCACCGTCGGGAAATCGGCGGAAGGGCGCACGTCCCAATAGATCATGTCCTTGTCCAGGATCACCCCGTTGTCGACCAGCATGCGCACGGCGTCGTCATACTCGTCGGGCGAGGCGAAATAGGGCGGCGCCCCGGCGGCGGGCCACCGCCGCCACAGCACGCTGCGCCAGCTCGCATGGCCGCTGTCCGTGCTGCGGTACACCCGTGAATTAGCCGACAGCGCAAGCAAAGTCGGCAACCACGGCCGAAGCCAATTGCTGACATGGATGGCCGCGGCGCGGTCGGGCACCTGCACGTGCACGTGGCATCCGCAGATTCCCTGCTCGTGGGCGATCATGCCGAACTCTGCGCCGATCCGCCGGTAGCGCGGGGTGTCGGTGACCGGGAACTCGTGCGGCGTGGAAGGCGGCAGGCCACAGGCCAGCAGCGTAACCCCGGCGGCCTCGGCGGCCTGCGCCGCGGTGCGCCGCAGCCGGCTCAGTTCCGCGCCGAGCTCGGCGCTGGTGGCCGCCACGTTCGACGTGGTTTCCACCTGGCAACTGCTGAGCTCGAGCTGCAGTTCGACCCCGCGCTTCTTCGCCTCTGCGGCCACGGCGGCGTTGTGCGGGGCGGGCTCGCCGGTTCTCGGGTCGATGAGGAGGAATTCCTCCTCGGCACCCATCGTGGGATGGTCGGCCATTGAGCCGGTTACGGCCCGGTGTCTACCAGCGGTCAGCCGCGGACAGCGCGGAGTCGACGGTGGGGTAGATGGGCAGCACGCCGGACAGCCCGCAGGCGTCGACGATGCGGGCGACGAGCGGCTCGCAGCTGACCAGGCGTAGGTCGATGCCGCGGTCCTGGCAGCTTTTCGCCTCGTCGGCGAGAACCTCGAACGCGCAGCAACCCATGAAGTCGAGCCCGGTGACGTCGACCACGAACGGGCCGGGAGCGGTGACGCCGCTGGCCGCCTCGCGCACCAGGTGGCGCCAGGTGCCCTCGTTGCAGGCGTCGACCTCGCCGCCGGCGTAGATCACCACCGACGGGCCGCTGCGATCCGCGGTGGCCCGCAGAGTGCTGTTCGGGTCGCCGAGTTCGTAGACAAGTTTTGTGCTCAGCGTCAGATGAGTGGTCTGCATCGCCTCGACAATGACGGAATTCATGATGGACCCCCTGATCGACAGGCGTCGCAGACGCCTCGATGGTGCCCGTCCTAATGTCTGAAGACAGACTGTTCGCGGATGCGAATCTCATTTCTATAACGAGACAGGGCGGTCTGTCTACCTGCAGGGGCCTAAGAGTACGGTAAGGCCTGGTATGACAACTCCCGATGTCGGAACCCCGGCCGCGTCGCCCCGCGAACGCGTTCTGACCGCGGCGTATGACCTGTTCAGCAGGCGTGGTATCCGCGCGGTGGGCACCGACGAGGTGATCGGGCGGGCCGGTGTCGCCAGGGCGACGCTGTACCGCCATTTCGCGACCAAGAATGACCTGGTGCTGGCGGTGCTGCAGCGTCGCGAGGAGCTCTGGACGCACGGGTTGATCGAGGAGCAGTCGCGGCAGCGCGGCAGCACCCCCGAGGAACAGTTGCTGGCGATCTTCGACGTCATGCACGACTGGTTTCAGCTGCGCGACCGGTACGAGGGCTGCTCGTTCATCAACGTGCTGCTCGAGCTGGGGCCTGAACATCCGATCGGGCAGGCCTGCATCGGCCACATCGAGCACGTCCGCGACATTGTGCGTCGCCGCGCCGTGGCGGCGGGTTTGACCGACGTCGAGGACTTCGCGTCGTCGTGGCACATCCTGATGAAGGGCGCCATCATCCTGGCCGCCGTCGGGGATCTCGACGCCGCGCTGCGCGCCCGCAAGATGGCCCGCGCGTTGATCGACGAACACCGGCCGCCGCTGGTGGCGGACACCGGCGAGGCCGTCTAGTCAGACGCTGTCCGGCGCGGTGCTGCCGGCCTTGCGGTAATGCTCGGCCTCCAGCTCGGCGATCATCCGAGATGTGCGTTCCCGCAACAGGATTGCGGCGGTCAGCCCGGCCACGACGGCGATCACCAGCCCGATCCAGGAGAACCGTTCCAGCCAGCGTTCGGCGGCGATTCCGGCGAAGTACACCAGTGCGGTGGTGCCGCCCGCCCAACAGATGGCGCCCGAGACGTTGGCCGCCAGGAATCGGGGGTAGTGCATCTTCAGCGCACCCGCGAGCGGCCCGGCCAAGATCCGCAGCAGCGCGATGAAGCGGCCCAGGAAGACGGCGCGAACACCCCAGCGGTTGAACAGCTTTTCGGCCAGCGCGACGTGTCCGGGCCCGAAGTGTTTGGGAAACCGCCGCCCGAGCCGCTCGAAAAGCGGCATGCCGAAGCGGCGTCCGATCGCGTAGCCGATCGAATCGCCGATCACCGCGCCGATCACCGCGGCGATGCCGACCCCGAGCGGATTGACGGCCAGGTCGTGGTGCGACGACATCAGCGCCGCGGTGACCAGCACGATCTCACCCGGCAGCGGAATGCCCAGGCTCTCGATCCCGACGACGCCGCCGACCACCAGGTAGACCGCGAGCGGCGGAATCGAGTGCAGCAGGGGCTCGAGATTCATGCGTCAAGAATGCCTGACCGACCGCGGTTCCGTGCCTTGAGGTGCGCGGTCGAACTCGCTCGGGGTGTCCAGCCCCGCCAGGCGCGGACGCTTGGGTTCGCGCCCGTCGTACGACGAGAGGCCGCGCAGCCGCCGCCAGATCCACGGAAAGAAACTCTCCTGCGTCCAGCGCCATTGTTCGTACGTGCCGGCCGCAAAGGAACGCTGGGTGGGGTTGCGGCGGCCGAGGGCCCAATCATGGTTGCTGTCAGGCAGATTGAGCGCCTCGGCGGCCGCATCGGCGAACAGGATGTGGCCCTTGGTCGAGGCGTGCACCCGGTCGATGGCCCAGGTGTCCAGCTCGCGCATCGAGGGCGCGTTGTACAGGTCGACGAGCGCGAACCCGTAGCGGTGGGCGGCCGCGGTGATCGCCGCGTTGATGCGGGCAAGCCGCCCGGCCACCAGCCGCCCCAGGGGCAGGAACTGGGCGACGTTCGGGAAGGTCGTCGTCACCACCGTCGCCCCCGATTCGGCCAGCGCGGCGTAGACGTGTTCGAGGTCGGCCAGGGCGGGGCGAAACGATCGCCCGGGCTGGATGACGTCGTTCATTCCGGCGCACACGGTGATCAGGTCCGGGCGCATCGCCAGCGCCTGTGGAAGCTGCTCGGTGAGCACGTGGTTGATCCGCTTACCGCGGATCGCCAGGTTGGCGTATTGCAGGCCGGGATAGAGCGAATCGACCCGGACGGCGAGGCGGTCGGCGAACCCGAGCAGGCCGACGGTGTCGTCGCCGTCCCACAAGCCCTCGGTCTGGCTGTCGCCGATGGCGACGTAACGGCGGTATCCAGCGCGAACAGCCCCGCTCACGCAGCCGAGAATAACCCGAATCAGCGCCCATAACTGGTTACCGTGGACCCATGCCACACAAGCGTGAGCCGGGCGCCGGGGACGCCGCGGCGGCGCCGGACGCCGATTCGCTTGCGCCGCAGTACCCGATCGAGTCGGTGGACAACGCGCTCAAGCTGTTGCTGCTGTTGGGCGAGCGGCCCCAGATCCGGTTGAGCGAGGCGACCCGCTATCTGGGTGTGGCGTCGTCGACCGCG
>NZ_LZMG01000408.1:0-582 GCF_001673615.1 Mycobacterium sp. 1245499.0 | reverse complement strand
TGGGGCGAGCTCGCCGACCGCAATCGGCCCGTCCTGCACACCCACGACCGCAACGGCCACCGCATCGACGAGGTCGAATACGACCCCGCCTATCACGAGCTCATGCGTACGGCCGTCGAACATGGTCTGCACGCAGCCCCGTGGGCCGACGGCCGACACGGCGCGCATGTGGTCCGGGCGGCCAAGACGAGCGTATGGACCGCCGAATCTGCTCATATGTGCGCGATTTCGATGACGTACGCCGTAGTCCCGGCGTTGCGCTGGAACCCGGAGCTCGCCGCTATCTACGAGCCGTTGCTGACCAGTAGGGTCTATGACCCCGATCTGAAGGTGCCCAGCACCAAGCCGGGTATCACCGCGGGTATGTCGATGACGGAGAAACAGGGCGGCTCCGATGTGCGCGCCGGCACCACCCAGGCGATCCCCATTGGCCCCAACGCCTCCGGCACCTACCGCCTGACCGGTCACAAGTGGTTCACCTCGGCGCCGATGTGCGACATCTTCCTGGTGCTCGCGCAGGCACCGGGCGGGCTGTCGTGCTTTCTGCTGCCGCGGGTGTTGCCCGACGGCACCCGCAACCGG
>NZ_LZMG01000407.1:0-43023 GCF_001673615.1 Mycobacterium sp. 1245499.0 | reverse complement strand
TCGTCCTGGCCGGCGTCGCACCCACCGTCCTGGCCGGACTACTCGGCGAAGAACCGGCGCCCGCGGCGGGCGGCGCGCAGGTCAAGGTGAACATGGTGCTGGCCCGGCTGCCCCGGCTACGCGACCACGCTGTCACACCCGAACAGGCCTTCGCGGGGACCTTCCACGTCAACGAGACCTGGACACAGCTCGACACCGCCTACGCGCCGCCCGCCGCGGGCGCCGGTTCTTCGCCGAGTAGTCCGGCCAGGACGGTGGGTGCGACGCCGGCCAGGACGAACCGGGCGGTAAGACGGTGGTCGTCCTCCCCGGCGCGATAGCGCACTTCGCCGGCCGGGTCGACGGCGTAAACGTCTGCGCCGGTGCATATTTGGGCGCCATGGCGGACCGCCGCCGCGGCCAGGGCGGTGGTCACCGCGCCCATGCCGCCGATCGGGACGTCCCAGTCTCCGGTGCCCCCGCCGAGCACGTGATACAGGAAGCAGACGTTCTGTGTCAGCGTCGGTTCGTCGAGGCGGGCGAAGGTGCCGATCAGGGCGTCGGTCGCGATCACCCCGCGAACCACGTCGTTGGCCACGGCGTCGGCGATGGCATGCCCGATGGGCTCGTCGATCATGGCCCGCCACGCGGCCGCGGCGCGGCGCTCGTCGCCTGCCATCACGCGCCGGCGGGCGCCATCGCGGGTGGGCAGCGGTTCGAGCAGGGTCGGCCAGAGGCGTTCGGTCACCAGCCGGCAGCGTCGGTAGAAGTCGGCGAAGCCCCGCGCGTCCCCGGTTGCCCCGATGGCGGCGAAGGTGTCGGCGGGCGACCCGATCAGCAGCCCGCCGCGCCCGCCGCTCGCCGGGTCGGGGGTGTAGGACGAAAACGGCCGTCGCGCCAGCCGCACCGCGGCGCCCAGATCCCGGACGATGCTCGGCGGCAGCAGGCTGACCAGGTAGGAGTAGCGCGATACCCGGACGTCGACGCCGTCGAAGGCTTGTGCCGAGACCGCGGCACCGCCGATGTGCTCCAGCCGTTCCAGCAGGCGCACCCGCAGACCGGCGCGGGCCAGGTACGCGGCGGCGACAAGACCGTTGTGGCCGCCCCCGACGATTACGGCGTCGGCGTCGGTCGCATGGTCGCTCAGCTCAGGTAGCCCTCGACCTCGTCGGGCGGCCGCACCTCCGCCTCTCGGGGGTCCCCGCCGCTCTCGCGCAGCGCACGGCGCTGCCGCAGCAGGTCCCAGCACTGGTCGAGTTCGACCTCTACCCGGCGGAGGCGGTCATGTTCTTCGGACGTGTCGATGTCCCCGCGCTGCAGCTGGGCCCGCAGCGCCTTCTCCTCGGCGACCAGGTCGCGAATGACGGCGAGGGTGTCGTTGTCGGTCGGTTTACTGCCGTTGGCCATCGCTCCAGTGTGCCCGACCCGGGGGGTGGTGAATCGGTAGGCTGCATATCGCCTGCCACCCGGGCCGGCCCGGGCGAGTGAGATGAGGGAGGGCCGTCGTGAGCGTCAAACGGCTCGGCCTGCCCTGGCTGATCGCCCTGGTGATCATCCCACTTCTGCTGGCCGTGATCGGCCACGCGGTCTCGACCCGATCGGCGTCCGGTCGCGGGTCGCCGGCGCCCTCGACCAGCGGTGGCGCGCCGACGATTTCGTTGGCCGCGTTCTCGATGGCCCGCAGCGGCGACAGCGTCACCCTGACCGGGGCCTTCCCCGACGAGACCGCCAAAGCCGCGTTGCTGAAGGTGCTCGGCAGCGCGCTGCCGGCCGGCGTCGGCGTCGTCGACCAGATCCGCATCGACCCGGCCGTCGACGCCCTCGATTTCGCCAAGGCCAAACCGGTTTTCGCCGACAGCGCGTCGATCGCCGATTTCACGCTCACGGTTGGCGGCGACACCATCACGCTGGCCGGCACCGCGGCGTCGCCGGACCAGAAGGACACCATCGACACCGATGCCAAGCGGGTCTGGTCCAACCTGAATGTCGTTGACAACCTTGCCATTAACTCACCGACGTCTGCGCCGCCCGGTGCCGCCGCGTCGTGCGCCAACCTGCAGTCGGCGATCAACACCCTGACCGACGGTGCGCTCACCTTCGAGTCGAACCTCGGTAACCTGACCGCGTCCGACGAGCAGGTTCTGACCGGGGTCGCCGACAAACTCAAGGCATGCCCGAACGCTCGCGTGGCGATCAACGGCTACGCCGACAGCACCGGCAATACCAGCCTGAACGTTCCGTTGAGCGAACAGCGCGCCCAAACCGTCGCGGCGTTTCTGGAAGCCCATGGCGTGCCAGGCGACCGCTTGACCACCACGGGTTTCGGTTCGGCCAACCCGGTCGCGCCCAATGGCACCGACGACGGTCGCGCCCAGAATCGCCGGGTCGAAATCGTGGTGAGCTGAGGAGCATTCGGCATGGACTTCGTCATCGGGTGGTTGTGGTACCTGCTCGCTTTCCTGGCGGGCTCGGCCGTCGCCTGGGTGATCGCCACGATCCTCGACCGGGTGCGCGAGGGCGTGCGATGACCCACGTGAACTGGTGGCTTTTCGGCCTGTCCTTCGCGCTGGGGCTGGCGCTGACGCTCGCGCTGATGATACCTCCCGCCAAAACCCAAGCGCCGGTGCCGGATTCGCGGGATGAGCGGGCGGCGCGCGAGCCCGACACTACCCGGATCCCGATCACCGAAAAGCGCACCACGACAATCCCGGCCACCGAACGGCGCACCACGAAGATCCCGGCCGCCAAGGAATCGCCGACCACCAAAATAGCGGTGACGCCCCGCGCGCCGTACGGCCCGGGCTCCGCCGACGCAGACCCCGACGGCGGCGGGCCGGCGGGATTCCTGATCAAGGCCCGGATGGCCGAAAGGCTGTATCTCACGCCCGACGATCCGTCCTACGACTCGACCACCGCCCAGGTCTGGTTTCGAGACGAAAAGTCCGCGCAGCAAGCCGGTTTCACGCCGTGGCGCGACCACGAGGACTACCCGTAGAGCGCTAGCTGGGGGCGGGGATCCGCAACACCAGGCGAGCACCACCGAGCGGGCTGCTCTCCAGCGAAGCGGTCCCGCCGTGCAGCTGGGCCTGTTGGGCCACCAGCGCCAATCCCAGGCCCGACCCGGAATGGGAGGCCGTCGATCCGCGAGAAAACCGATCGAAGACCACCTGTCGTTCGTCCTCGGGCACGCCGCTGCCGTTGTCGTCGATCGCGATCTCCACACCGGCGCGCGAGCTGACCGCCGACAGCTGGACGCGGGTGGCGCCGCCATGCTTGACGGCATTGGCGATCGCGTTGTCGACGGTCAGGCGCAACCCGGCCGGTAACCCGACGATGATGCAGGTGGGTGACGGCACCAGCGAAACGTCGACCCCCGGGTAGATCCGGGCGGCGTCGTGCGCGGCGCGGTCCAGCAGCTCGGTGATGTCGACGGGCACGTGGTCGTCGGCCGTCGACAGTTCGCCCTGGGCCAGTCGCTCGAGGGCGGTCAACGTGGCCTCGATCCGCGACTGCGTGCGGACCACGTCGCCCAACACCTCCTTGCGCTGGTCGTCGGGCATGTCCAGGGTGGACAGCACCTCGAGGTTGGTGCGCATCGCGGTCAGCGGGGTGCGCAGTTCGTGCGAGGACACGGCGGCGAAGTCGCGCGCCGACGCGAGCGCATCCTTGGTCCGGTCCTGTTCGGTCCAGATGCGCTGCAGCATCCCGCGCATGGCTTCGGCGATCTCGACCGCCTCGCTGGCGCCACGCACCGCCACCTGCGGGCGTTCGTCGGCATCGATCGAACGGGCTTGCTGGGCCAGGCGTTTGAACGGCCGCACCGCGAAAGCCGCCAGGAGCCAAGCGAATACCGCCGCCGCGCCGATCGACAGCGCGCAGATCAGGATCACCCGGCGATGCAGGTTGTTGGTCTGGGCGATGGTGTCGTCGTAGGTCGCGCCCACCGCCAGCGTCGCCGGCTGCGGCGCGCGCACCTCCAACGTTCGCACTCGATAGCGCACCCCGTTGATGTAGGTGTCGGCATAACCCACGTCCAGCGGCGGCAGCGTGACGTCCGAGTTGGACTTGACCTGGCCGTCGCGCCGCACGGTGATCACGGTGTCCTGATCGTTGGGGGTGCGGGGGATGTCGTCGGGACCGCGGGGCAGGAAGGGGATGGCGAAACCCGCAGCCTCGTCCAGGCGGCGATCCAGGCGTTCCTTCCAGGCGCTGGTGATGCCGAACCACACCACCGCTCCGGCGATGACCACCACGATCGCGGTGCCGATGGCCGTCGCGACCGCGACCCGGGCCCGGAGCGAGGGCGTCCGGGTCAGGATTCGGGACAGGAACTTCATGGCCGGCCGACCTGATTACTGCATGCGCAGTACGAATCCCACTCCGCGCACGGTGTGCAGCAGCCGGGGGCCGCCGTTCGCCTCCAGCTTGCGGCGCAGGTATCCGATGAACACATCGACGACGTTGGTGTCGGCGGCGAAGTCATAACCCCACACCAGCTCGAGCAGCTGCGCGCGGGACAGCACCGCGGTCTTGTGCTCGGCCAGCACCGCCAGCAGGTCGAATTCCCGCTTGGTCAGGTCGACGTCGACGCCGTTGACGCGGGCGCGCCGGCCCGGGATGTCGACCTCCAGCGGGCCCACCGTGATGGTTTCCGAGGACGATGTGGCCGTGGCGCCGCGGCGGCGCAGCAGCGCCTTGACCCGCGCCACCAGCTCGGCCAGCACGAAGGGCTTGACCAGGTAGTCGTCGGCGCCGGCCTCCAGGCCCGCCACCCGATCATCGACCGAGCTGCGGGCGGAGAGCACGCAGACCGGGACGTCGTTGTCCATGGCGCGCAGCGCCGTGACCACGCTGACGCCGTCCAGCACGGGCATGTTGATGTCGAGCACGATCGCGTCCGGGCGCGTCTCGGTGGCGCTGCGCAACGCCTCGGCGCCGTCGACCGCGGTCGACACCTCGAATCCGGACAGCCGCAGACCGCGTTCGAGCGACGCGAGCACATCTGAATCGTCGTCGACGACCAAGACCCGCGGTGAGCTAGCTCCAGTGTCCATGCGGCCCATTTTGCCTGATTGTCGACTATCGCTGTGGGAGGCGCGACCTGGGGGCCGAGCAGTCGCAAAAGCACCCGAAACGCCGAGGAAACCGGGACATTTGCGTCTGCTCGCGGGGCTAGGTGGCGGGCAGGCCGATGTTGCGGTAGCGCCGCAACCGGGCCGCCAGCCGTTCGGCGGCGGGAAGATCGCGCAGCGCCTGCACCTCGGCGGCGATGGCCCGCGCCAACCGCTGCGCGAACTCGACCGGCTCGTCGGCGGCGTCGGGATGCTCCGGCACGACGGCGTCAACAATTCCAGACTCCAGAAGATCACGCGATCGGATGCCCTGTGCCGCAGCGAGTTCCGGGGCGTGATCGGTGTCGCGGAAGACGATCGCGCTGGCCCCCTCGGGCGGTAGCGGCGCCAGCCAGCCGTGCAACGCCGCCAGCACCCGGTCGGCGGGCACCATCGCCAGCGCCGGCCCGCCGCTGCCCTGGCCCAGCAGCACCGACACCGTCGGCGTATCCAGCGTCACCAGCTCGGCCAGGCACTGGGCGATCTGGCCGGCCAGCCCGCCCTGTTCGGCCTCGGCCGACAGGGCCGGGCCCGCGGTGTCGATCACCAGCACCAGCGGCAGCCGCAGCTCGGCGGCCAGCGCCATGCCGCGCCGGGCTTCCCGCAGCGAGGCCGGCCCCACCAGACCGCCCGTCAGTCGCTGCTGGCCCAGCACCACCACCGGCTGGCCGGCGAAGCGGGCCAGCGCCAACACCGTCGTCGCCGCCTCGCCCTGGCCGGTCCCGGACAGCAGCACCCGGTCGGTGGCGCCGTGCCGCAGCAACAGTCCCACCCCGGGCCGGTCCGGCCGTCGCGACGCCACCACCGAATCCCACGCGGGAACGTCGGGTGTCGGTTCGGGTGGCGCCGGGGCGGGCAGCGGTTCGGGGGCGTCGGCGATGACGGTCATCGCGCGGTGCAGGGTGCGGCGCAGCTCATCGAGCGGGACGACGCCGTCGATCACGCCGTGGCGCTGCAGGTTCTCCGCGGTCTGCACGCCATCGGGGAACGGTTCGCCGTAGAGGAGTTGGTAGACGCGCGGGCCCAGGAAGCCGATCAACGCGCCCGGCTCGGCGACCGTGACGTGGCCCAGCGAGCCCCACGACGCAAACACCCCACCGGTCGTCGGATTGCGCAGGTACACCAGGTACGGCAGGTGTGCCTGCTTGTGCAGCCGCACGGCCGCGGCGATCTTCACCATCTGCAGAAACGCGACCGTGCCCTCTTGCATGCGGGTGCCGCCGGAGCTCGGCGAGGCCAGCAGCGGCAGCCCCTCGGCCGTGGCCCGCTGCACCGCGGCGGTGATCCGTTCGGCCGCCACGACACCGATCGAACCGCCCAGGAAGCCGAACTCGCACACCACTACCGCGACCCGGCGCCCGAAGACGCGCCCCTCGCCGGTCAGCACCGATTCGTCCAGACCCGTCGCGGCGCGG
Organism: Mycobacterium sp. 1245499.0; assembly: GCF_001673615.1. NCBI lineage: Bacteria > Bacillati > Actinomycetota > Actinomycetes > Mycobacteriales > Mycobacteriaceae > Mycobacterium > Mycobacterium sp. 1245499.0. The sequence continues at coordinate 36,518 of NZ_LZMG01000407.1, read as the reverse complement.
GCATCGGCCAGCTCCTGGGCGTAGGACGCGCTGACCGGCACCGCCAGCGGCTCGGTGTCCCAGCGGAGAAAGGAATTTTCGTCCAGCACCGCATCGCGCAGTTCACCAGCCGTGATACGACTCACGAGACGAGGCTATATAGGGTGGCTGCCATGATCGGTGTTACCCAGGCCGAGGCCGTGATGACCATCGAGCTGCAGCGTCCCGAGCGCCGCAACGCCTTGAACTCCGAGCTGGTCGAGGAGCTGCGCGAGGCCGTGCTGAAGGCGGGCGACGGCTCCACCCGCGCGATCGTGCTGACCGGTCAGGGCACGGTGTTCTGCGCCGGCGCGGACCTGTCCGGGGACGCCTTCGCCGCCGACTACCCCGACCGGCTCGTCGAGCTGCACAGGGTGCTCGACGCCACGCTGATCCCGGTCATCGGGGCCATCAACGGCCCGGCGATCGGCGCCGGCCTGCAACTGGCCATGCAATGCGACCTGCGGGTGGTGGCACCCGACGCGTTCTTCCAGTTCCCCACCTCGAAATATGGTCTGGCATTGGACAACTGGAGCATCCGGCGGTTGTCCTCGCTCGTCGGCCACGGCCGCGCCCGGGCCATGCTGCTGACGGCGGAGAAGCTGCCCGCCGACGTGGCGCTGCAAACGGGGATGGCCAACCGCATCGGCACGCTCGCCGACGCGCAGGCCTGGGCGGCCGAGATCGCCGGGCTGGCGCCGCTGGCGATCCAGCACGCCAAGCGGGTGCTCAACGACGACGGCGCCATCGAGGAGGCCGGGCCGGTGCACAAGGAACTCTTCGATAAGGCCTGGAGCAGCCAAGACGTCATCGAAGCCCAGGTCGCCCGGATCGAGAAGCGGCCGCCGAAGTTCCAGGGGGCCTGACGATCATGCGGGGGACGCTGCGGCTGGTCGCCGGTACGGCGTCGCTGGCGGCCGGAAGTTGGCTGGTGCGAGCGCTGCACGGCGCGCCGGACGCGCTCGGCGCCCACCCCGCCTCGATCGCCGCGGTGACGGCGGGGTCGCCGAACTACCGCGACGGCGCTTTCGTCAACCTCGAGCCCCCCTCGGAAGCCAGGATGGACCGCGAGCAACTGCGGCTGGTCGCCTGGGAGCTGATCGGGAACCGGGGCGGCAGCCGGCCGAAGGGGCCGATCCCGCTGGCGTCGCCGGGAATCCTCGACGCCGACCCCAGCCGGCTGGCCGTCAGCTGGTTCGGCCACTCCACGGCGCTGCTGGAGATCGACGGCTACCGGGTGCTCACCGATCCGGTGTGGAGCGACCGGTGTTCACCCTCCGACGTCGTCGGCCCGCAGCGGCTGCACCCGCCGCCGATCCAACTCGAGGCGCTGCCCGCCGTCGATGCGGTGGTGATCAGCCATGACCATTACGACCACCTCGACATCGACACGGTCCTGGCGCTGGCCCGCACCCAGCGGGCCCCGTTCTTCGTGCCGCTCGGCATCGGGGCCCACCTGCGCAGGTGGGGGATACCCGAGCACCGCATCGTCGAACTCGACTGGCACCAGAGCGCCAAGGTCGACGAGCTCACGGTGGTTTGTGTACCGGCGCGGCACTTTTCGGGACGCTTTCTGGACCGCAACACGACGCTGTGGGCGTCGTGGGCGTTCGTCGGCCCCGCCCACCGCGCGTACTTCGGCGGCGACACCGGCTACACCAAGAGCTTCGCGCAGATCGGCGCCGACCACGGACCGTTCGACGTGACCCTGCTGCCCATCGGGGCCTACAACACGGCGTGGCCCGACGTGCACATGAACCCCGAGGAGGCGGTGCGGGCGCACCTGGACGTCACCGACGGTGGGCTGCTGGTGCCAATCCATTGGGGCACTTTCCGGTTGGCCCCCCACCCGTGGGCGGAACCGGTTGAGCGCCTGCTCGCCGCCGCGGGACCCGAGGGCGTGAACGTGGCGGTGCCGCTGCCCGGTCAACGCATCGATCCCGCGGCGCCGAAGGAATCCGATCCCTGGTGGCGGCTGTAGGTTCCCGCGACGCGCATCGTCACCGCGTTAGGGTGCGCGGGTGACCACACGCGCGGCCATGGCCGCCATCGCCGCGGCGCTGCTCGGGCTGACGGGTTGCGGTTCCGGCCAGCCGACCGCCGGGCCGCCGTCCACACTGTCCGACGTCCCGCCCAACCAGGTCTTCGGCGTATCGATCCCCGCCGGCCGCATCGACGAGGCCGTCGCCAAGGTCGACGGACTGGTCGGCGACCTGATGAGAAGCAGCGGCATCCCCGGAATGGCCGTGGCCATTGTGCACGACGGGAAAATATTGTACGCCAAAGGTTTTGGCGTCAAAGACGTCAGCAAGGGGCAGGGGCAGGACAACAAGGTGGACGCCGACACCGTCTTCCAGTTGGCGTCGGTGTCCAAATCGGTCGGCGCGACCGTGATCGCGCACGAAGTCGGCGACAACGTTGTCGCCTGGGACACGCCCGTCGCGGCCAAGCTGCCGTGGTTCGCGCTGAGCGATCCCTATGTCACCGGCCATGTGACCGTCGGCGACCTGTATGCGCATCGCTCCGGGCTGCCCGACCACGCCGGTGACAAGCTCGAAGACCTGGGCTACGACCGTCGGCAAACGCTCGAGCGGCTCAAGTACCTGCCGCTGGACCCGTTCCGAATCAGCTACGCCTACACCAACTATGGGATCACCGCCGGGGCGGAGGCGGTGGCGGCCGCGGCGGGCAAGCCGTGGGAGGACCTGTCCGACGAGGTGCTCTACCGCCCGCTGGGCATGACGTCGACCAGCTCACGGTTCGCCGATTTCCTCGCCCGGCCCAACCATGCGGTCAACCACATCAAGATCGACGGCACGTGGCAGGCCCGGTTCCAGCGTGACCCCGATGCCCAGTCGCCCGCGGGCGGCGTCAGCTCATCGGTGAACGACATGGCCCGTTGGCTGATGATGTTGCTGGGCAACGGAACCTACGACGGCCGGCGGATCGTCTCGCCGGAAGCGCTGCTGCCCGCCGTCAGCCCGCAGGTGGTATCGGCGCCCGCGAAAACTCCGCAGGCGCGCACCGGGTTTTATGGATACGGTTTCAACTCCTCGGTGGATTCTTCGGGACGCACCGAGTACAGCCATTCGGGCGCTTTCGATCTGGGCGCGGCGACCAACTTCGTCGCGCTGCCCGCCGAGGATTTGGGCATCATCGCGCTGACCAACGCCGCGCCCTACGGCATCCCGGAAACGCTGACCGCCGAATTCATGGACCTCGTCCAGTACGGCCACATTCGCGAGGACTGGGGGCCCTTGTACAACAAGGCGATCGGCTGGCTGAACAACCCGCTGGGGTCATTGGTCGGCAAGCAACCCCCGGCCAACCCCGCACCGGCCAGACCCCTCGGCGACTACGCCGGCATCTACGCCAGCGACTACTGGGGACCGGCCGTCGTCACCGAACACGACGGCGCGCTGCAACTGGCGATGGGTCCGAGGCACCGGACGCTCACCCTCACCCACTGGGACGGCGACACCTTCACCTTCGGCCTGACCGACGAAAACGCCCCACCCGGAACGATTTCCAAGGCTACATTTTCTGGTTCGCCGACGCCTTCGCTGAACTTGGAATACTACGACTCCGACAAGCTGGGGACCTTCACGCGATGACTCTCGCTGCTACGTCTGGCCTGACCGACGCCGAAGTGGCGCAGCGGGTGGCCGACGGCAAGACCAACGCGGTGCGCGAACGCGCCACGCGCAGCATCACCGACATCGTGCGCGCCAACGTCTTCACCCGGATCAACGCGATACTGGGGGTGCTGCTGCTGATCGTGCTGGCGACCGGTTCGCTGATCAACGGCATGTTCGGGCTGCTGATCATCGCCAACAGTGTCGTCGGCATGGTCCAAGAGATCCGGGCCAAGCAGACCCTGGACAAGCTGGCGATCGTCGGGCAGGCGAAACCCTTGGTGCGCAGGCAATCCGGCACCCGGGCGGTGCCGCCCGCCGAGGTGGTGCTGGACGACATCATCGAGCTGGGCCCCGGGGATCAGGTCGTCGTCGACGGCGAGATCGTCGAGGAAGCGAACCTGGAAGTCGACGAGTCACTGCTGACCGGTGAGGCCGACCCCATCGCCAAGACCGTCGGCAACGCGGTGCTGTCGGGCAGTTTCGTCGTCGCGGGCAGCGGCGCCTACCGCGCCACCAAGGTCGGACCGGACGCCTATGCGACCAGGCTCGCCGAGGAGGCCAGCAAGTTCACCCTGGTGAAATCCGAACTGCGCAACGGCATCAACCGCATTTTGCAGTTCATCACCTACCTCTTGGTGCCCGCCGGTCTGCTCACCATCTACACCCAGCTGTTCACCACCACGCACACCGGCTGGCGGCAGGCCGTGCTGCGCACCGTCGGCGCGCTGGTGCCCATGGTCCCCGAAGGGCTGGTGTTGCTGACGTCGGTCGCGTTCGCGGTCGGGGTGGTCCGGCTCGGCCAGCGCCGCTGCCTGGTACAGGAGCTGCCCGCCATCGAGGGACTCGCGCGGGTCGACGTGGTCTGCGCGGACAAGACCGGCACCCTGACCGAAAGCGGCATGCGGGTCGCGCGGGTCGACGAACTCGACGACCCGGGGCAGCGCCCGCCCATCGCCGACGTGCTGGCGTCGTTGGCCGCCCAGGATCCGCGACCCAACGCGAGCATGCGGGCGATCGCCGAGACCTACAGCGAGCCACCCGGCTGGACCGCAACGGCGACAGCACCTTTCAAGTCGGCCACCAAGTGGAGCGGCGTCTCTTTTCAAGACCACGGCAACTGGGTGATGGGAGCCCCGGACGTGCTGCTCGAGCCGGGATCGGCGGCCGCCGAACAGGCCGAGCGGATCGGCGCGCAGGGGATGCGGGTCCTGCTGGTCGCCGCCGGCGACGTCGCCGTCGATCACCCGGACGCGCCGGGCCGCGTCACCCCCGTCGCGCTGGTGGTCCTCGAACAGAAGGTGCGACCGGACGCCCGCGAGACGCTGGATTACTTTGCCGGTCAAGGTGTTTCGGTCAAGGTGCTGTCCGGTGACAACGCCGTCTCGGTCGGGGCCGTCGCCGGTAAGCTCGGGCTGCACGGCGAGACGATGGACGCGCGCCAATTGCCGTCGGAGCCGGCACCATTGGCCGACGCGCTGGAATCCCACACCACGTTCGGTCGGGTCCGGCCGGACCAGAAACGCGCCATCGTGCACGCCCTGCAGTCGCGTGGCCACGCCGTGGCGATGACCGGTGACGGTGTCAACGACGTGCTGGCCCTCAAGGACGCCGACATCGGCGTCGCGATGGGCGCCGGCAGCCCGGCGTCTCGCGCCGTCGCCCAGATCGTCCTGCTGGACAACAGGTTTGCCACGCTGCCCTACGTCGTCGGCGAGGGACGCCGGGTGATCGGCAACATCGAGCGCGTCGCCAACCTGTTCCTGACCAAGACGGTGTACTCGGTCCTGCTGGCCTTGCTGGTGGGCATCGAATGCCTGCTCGCCAAGCCCCTGAAGGCCGACCCGCTGCTGTATCCGTTCCAACCCATCCACGTCACCATCGCCGCCTGGTTCACCATCGGCATACCGTCGTTCATCCTGTCGCTGGCGCCCAACAACGAACGGGCCCACTCGGGTTTCGTGCGCCGGGTGCTCACCTCGGCGCTGCCCTGCGGGCTGATCGTCGGCACCGCGACGTTCGCGTCCTATCTGCTGGCCTATCACGGCCGCCACGCCACCTACGTCCAACAGGATCAGGCGTCGACCGCGGCGCTGATCACGCTGCTGATGACGGCGCTGTGGGTGCTGGCGGTGGTGGCCCGCCCCTACCAGTGGTGGCGGGTGGCGCTGGTAATCGCTTCGGGCCTGGCCTATGTGGTGATTTTCAGCCTGCCGCTGGCGCGTAAGGCGTTCCTGCTCGACCCCTCCAATGTCGCGGTGACCGCCACGGCGCTGGGGGTCGGCGTGCTGGGCGCGGCGGCGATCGAGGCCACGTGGTGGATCCGGGCCAAAGTGCTGGGCGTGCAGCCGCGGTTGTGGCGCTGAGCGCGCCGAACTCACCGCGGGGCGTCGTCACCGGCCAAGTACGATGCCGGGAAAAGGGAGGGCGCATGGGATTCCTGGATAAGGCGAAGGACCTGTTGTCGCAGAACGCCGACAAGGTCGAAAAGGCGATCGACAAGGCCGGCGAGTTCGTCGACGACAAGACGCAGGGCAAGTACACCGACACCATCCACCAGGTGCAGGAGCAGGCCAAGAAGGCCGCCGGCACCGCGGACACCGGCGACCAGCAGAACTGAGCAATGGCCAAGCTTTCCGGATCCATCGATGTCCCGCTGCCACCCGAGGTGGCCTGGCAGCACGCCTCTGACCTGTCCCGGTACAAGGACTGGCTGACCATTCACCGGGTGTGGCGCAGCACCTTGCCCGACGAGATCGAAAAGGGCACGGTCGTCGAGTCGATCGTCGAGGTCAAGGGCATGTACAACCGGATCAAATGGACGGTGGTGCGCTACAAGCCGCCCGAGGGCATGACGCTCAACGGCGACGGCGTCGGCGGGGTCAAGGTCAAGCTGATGGCCAAGATCGCGCCCAAGGACGACGGCTCGGTCGTCAGCTTCGACGTGCATCTGGGCGGCCCGGCGCTGTTCGGGCCCATCGGCATGATCGTCGCTGCCGCCCTGCGCGGCGACATCGACCGGTCGCTGGAGAACTTCGTCACGGTGTTCACCCGATCCGACCCCAGCACAAACGGCGACGGCAGGGCGCACGGCTGACCGCCGATGAGTTTTCGGTGGGGCGGCAGTCGGTAGTGGTGAAGCCCCCCTGTCCGGGGCCAGACACCCCAAGGAGGTCACCGTGCCCACCCGTGACAGCGCGCCGCTGGGCGCTCCCTGCTGGATCGACCTGACCACATCCGACGTGGCCCGTGCCCAGGAGTTCTACGGCGTGGTCTTCGGCTGGACGTTCGAGTCCGCCGGTCCCGAGTACCACGGATACGTCAACGCCGCCAAGGACGGCCATATGGTCGCGGGCCTGATGGCCAACCGGCCCGAAGCAGGATCACCGGACCACTGGACCACCTATTTTCACACCGCCGACCTCGACGCCACGCTGTCCGCGGTGACCGGGGCCGGCGGGTCGGTGTGCATGGCGATCGAGGTGCCCGCCAAGGGCCACATGGCCGTGGCGACCGACCCAACCGGCGCGGTGTTCGGCTTGTGGCAGCCGCTGGAGCACCGTGGCTTCGAGCTCATCGGGGCGGCCGGCAGTCCGGTCTGGCACCAGCTGACCACGCGCGGCTACGGCGCGGCCCTCGACTTCTACCGCGACGTGCTCGGATGGCAGACCGAGCCGGTTTCCGATACAGACGAATTCCGCTACAGCACAGCCCGGTTCGGCGATGAGGAGCTGCTCGGCGTGATGGACGGCGCGGCCTTGTCGGAGGAGATTTCGCCTAACTGGGTGATCTTCTTCGGCGCCGAGGATGTCGACAAGACGCTGCGGGTGATCGCCGACAACGGCGGCGCCGTGGTGCGCGACGCCGAGGACACCCCGTACGGACGGCTGGCCGCCGCGAGCGATCCGACGGGTGCGATCTTCAACCTGTCCTCGCTGCCGACCTAGCGATCCAAGTGCGGCGAGCCGCGCGCTCGCTCACGCGGGCCGGTGCCGCAGTCCGTTAATCTCGCTAGCATGACTCGCCGACTCCGTCCCGGTTGGCTGGTGGCGTTTTTCGCCGTGGTGGTGTCGGCCAGCGCATGGCTGCCGTGGCTGAGGACGACCGTGAACGGCGGGGGCTGGGCCAACGCCATCGGCGGCGCACACGGCAACCTGGAACTGCCGCGGGGGTTCGGCGCGGGCCAGCTCATCGTGCTGTTGGCCTCGACGCTACTGGTGGTCGGCGCGATGATCGGTCGTGGCCTCTCGGTGAAAGTGGCTTCGATTGCCGCCCTGTTGATTTCGTCGCTGCTGGTGGCCCTCACGGTGTGGTATTACAAGATCAACGTCAGCCCGCCGGTGTCGGCCGAATACGGCCTCTACGTCGGGGCGGGTGCTGCCGTCTGCGCGGTGGCGTGCTCGCTAGTGGCCGTCATCGCGGCGTTGGCCTCTGGACGGCCCGTCCGCTGAACCGTCAGGCCGACGGGAATTCGTGTTTTCCCGAACTGGCGCTGTGGCCGGGCTCGTTGACGCCGAACACGAAGGGCGCGAACACGATCTCGCGACCGTCCGGGTCGCGGAAGGTGACCGCACCGGTGGCCGCCCAATAGGGGTGCTGTTCGACAGGCGACGTCCCGGCCGCTAGAAGACGGGCGGTCGCGGCCTGTTGGGCCCGCTTGTCGGGGAAGTACAGGCACAGCTGCTCGTGCTGGTCCACAGCGATGGGCTCGGGCGATTCGACGATCTCCAGCGTCAGGTTCCAGCTGGGCAGCCCGAAGATGGCGCCGTTGCTGCCGTAGCTTCCCTCGAAAGTCTCATAGAGCGGCAGCCCTACTAGTTCACGGTAAAACCGCACCGTCTCAGCGAAATTCGACGACCGGCGAGCGAAACGCAGACCGCCGATTGGGGCCAGCTGTGCGGGCCAGTGCGTCATCCGGCGGCGATGCGGCATCGTCACAGCCCAATCGCCGCGGCCGCCGACTCCGTGGTGCGCCAACGCCGCAGCTCTGTTCCGGGTGCCCACGTCGAATGGGTGCCGCTGGAGATGCGCTCCGGCAGTTGTACTTTGCACACCGGGCCGTCGCCGACCCGGGTGGCATCGCACACCAGGCAATAGGAGGCGTCGGCGTTCATGTCGGTGGTGAGGGTGACCAGGTAGCCGTCGTCTTCGCCGACGGCGCCCGCGCGCGGCGCCATCGCGGTCTCGCTGCCGTAGACGCCGTCGCCGAAGGCGAATTTTTCCTCGTACCCGGTGCGCAGGTCGTGTTTGACCAGACCGTCGAACAAGAACCAGCCGGGCTTGCCGGTGGCGGCGTAGGTGTAGCGGTAGTCGCGCGCGGCGTGGCCGGGATTGATGGTGCCGAACTCGGTGATGGACTCCGAGAGCTGCTCTTCTCGTACCGCGCCGGTGACCAGGTTGAAGCGCCACCGATGCAGCCGGGCCTGCAGACGATCCAGGGCGAGGAAGCGAAACAGCTTCTCCCACTTGGTTCCTCCGGTATCCAGGGGAGACGGATCACCTTCGAAGAATCCGTCGAGCACGATCTCGTCGCCGACCTCGTAGGCATTGGTGAAGTGCAGCACGAAAGTGGGATCGGCCTCGAACCAGCGAATGTCTCCGGTGCCGCCGCGGCGCGGAATCACCGCGAATCGCGACGGCATGTCGGGATAGAAGCGGGGCAGGTGCACGTCGTGCTCGAGCAGCTGAGGATCCCAGAACAAGGGGAAATCGTTGAGGATGGCGTAGTTTTCGGTGAACGCCATGTCATGGGGGAGCCGCGGGCCGGGCAGCGGGATGTCGACATAATGTGCCAGCTCGTTGCGCTCGTCGACCACGCCATAATGCATGTACGGCTCTTGCTTACTGTAGTTGAAGAACAGCAATTCGCCGGTTCTGTTGTCTACCTTGGGATGTGCGGACGCGCCCCAGTCGGCCGGAAAGCCGCCGTTCCAGGACTCCTTGCCGAGGGTGTCGGCCGTGTACGGGTCGATCCGGTACAGGTCGCCGCACTGGTAGAAACTGGTCAGCGCGACCCCGCGGTGGACGATGACGTCTGTGCTTGACGCATCCTTCATCCGGGTGCGCGCGCCCCACCCTTGCTCGCGGCGGGCCAGTTGGACGGGCTCGGCCAGACCCGGCCACAGCGGTCCGCCGGCCTCGTTCTCGGCGAGAAAACCGTCGGTGCGGATGAATCTGTTGCGGTAGAAGGCCTTTCCGTCCCGGAAGCCAACCACGTGCACCATGCCGTCGCCGTCGAACGGGTGATAGGTCTTCAGTGCGGGGTGGAGCGGGTTCTCGGTGTTGCGCAGGTAGACGCCGTCCAGGTCGCGGGGGATCTCACCCTCGACGGCGACGAGGTCATCGGCGTCCCACTCGGTGGTCTGGGGGCGCCATGGCCCGGTTCGGTAGGGGTGATCGTCGTCTTCGGGCAGGGTTGACAGGAACTTGCCGACGATTTCAACATCCATGGCTCACGCGCCTTCGGTGCCGCTGACGACGAAACTGACTGTGGTTGCGGTACTTCCGCCGAAGTTCAGCGTGCCGAAGGTTTGCGCGCCGTCGACCTGATACTCGCCGGCGGCGCCGCTGACCTGCTTGGCCGCGTCGAGCAGCATCCGCACGCCGGACGCGCCGACCGGGTGTCCGCCGCCGATCAGCCCGCCGCTGGGGTTGATCGGCAGCCGGCCCCCGATCTCGATCTCGCCGTTCTCGACGGCCTTCCACGATTCACCCGGACCGGTCAACCCGAGATGGTCGATGGCCAGGTACTCGCTCGGGGTGAAGCAGTCGTGCACCTCGAATCCGTCCACGTCGTCGAGGCCGCGCCGCGCGCGGCGCAACGCATCGGCGACCGCGGCCCGCACGTGGGGCAGAACGTACGGGTCACCGTCGGCGCGGTCCAGTTTGTGTCGTAGTCCCAGCCCGACCGTGCGGTGACCCCACCCGTCGATGCGCCCGATCGGGCGCGCATCGGGGTGCTCGCGCAGATAGGCGTCGCTGACGAGCACCAAACCCGCGCCGCCGTCGGTCATTTGGCTGCAGTCGAACCGCCGCAGCCGGCCTTCGGTGATCGGGTTGGTCGCGTCGTCGTCGCCAATCGGGTCCGGGATGGTCCACTCGCGGGTCTGCGCGTTGGGATTGCGCCGAGCGTTGGCGAAGTTGAGCTGTGCGATGGCTCGCAGGTGCGCGTCGTCCAGGCCGTACCGCCGGTCGTATTCGTCGGCCAGTTGGGCGAACATGGACGGCCACAGGTAGCGGGCGTCGGCGCCCTCGTGTCCGGTCCACGCGGCGGCACCCAGATGCTGGGCGGCGGTGTCGCCGGGGACGGTCTTCTCCAGCTCGATGCCCACCACCAGTGCGGTGTCGTATGCGCCCGATCGCAGATCGGCCATCGCCGCCAGCACCGCCACGCTGCCGGACGCGCACGCCGCTTCGTGGCGCGAGGCCGGGGTGTCCCACAGGCCGTCGCAGACCGTCGCCGGCATCGCCCCGAGGTGGCCCTGGCGGGCGAACATCTCACCGAAGGCGTTGCCGACGTGCACCACCTCGATGGCGGCCGGATCGACCTTCGCCGCGGTCAGTGTGGCGTCGACAACCTCGACGGTCAGCGCGGCGAAGTCGCGGCCTTCTCTGGTCAGGTTGCGCGCGAAATCGCTTTGGTAACCACCGAGAATCCACACGCCTGGCGACCCATCCATACGCCGACGGTACTCCCGCGCGGCGGTGTTGTTGAGGCCAATCGGCGAGCCGTTGCGGACCGGTGTTCGGGCCGTGAAAGGCCCGAGAAGAGGGCGGCCCCGTCGGCTCTCGGGCTGAACCGACGGGACCTAGGCGGACACGAAGGCCGGCCGACGTGCTCGCCTCTGTTGGATCATTGCCGCCCATGGGGGTCGACAAACATGCTGACCCAATCTGTTTCAGTGTGGCATGGCGTTCGCGCTGTGCCAGGCGAATGGCGAATTTCGTTTTGCGTGTGTGCAACAGCGTCGGGTCGGTCCCGTCGGCGAGAGTCTGAGCTGCGCCAATGTGGTGCGCTTGTACCGATGCGCGCCCGGGGCGCGACCGGCGCGGCGCGCCGCTGCCCGGCTGGACGACAGGTCGTCGCGCAAGCCGATGTCTGTGCCGTTCTCCTCGGCTCGGTCAGCAAAGTGGTGCCCCACCCCCCGCGGCGCCTCGAACGGCGGCGCCGGGCGCCGATGGACCCCGGGAATGAAACGCCCGCTACCGAGTGACGGGAGTGTCGCCGGCGGGAAGCCGCCTCGGTTCGGTCCGACCGGCCCGTGGCCCCATCCTGGCAGCGCTTCCGGCGCCGCGTGGTTGACTGTGTTGGCGACAACGGCAAAGCCGACAACGCCTCTCAACTGCACGGTTCGGCCCGGAGTTAACCGTCGAACGGGTGCGGCCCCGCCGCGATCGCCGCGTTGCGACACGGTCACGGATGGATACCTATCGGTTCATCACTGGTCACATATGCCCCGTGGATCACTATCGTCACATGAGCCAACTAAGGACCGGCGTCCTACCCCTCGAAAGGTGTTACATGTCGGCGTTTCTGCGAAGTGTGTCGCTCACGATGGCGTCGGCGGCCGCTGTCGGATTCGTCCTCGTGATCGGGCCCGCGCCAACGGCAAACGCCACACCGTGTGGGGCGCCCGAGGCGAACGTCGATCCTCCCGCGCCGCCGGTGGCCATGCCCGCGCCGCAGCCGGTCGTCCAGCCGCCGACCGGGCGCCGGCCCACGCACACGAACGACCAGGCGCCGCTGCCTCGGCTGGGCCCGCTGATCTCGTCACTGCTCAAGCCGACAGCTCCAGGCCGGCAGTACTCGGCACCGGTGCATCCGCGAGCCGAAGGGCCCGGAGCCGACCCGGCCGCGCCGATGTACCCGCAAGCCGAGGTGCTGCCGCCAGGACCCAATCCGCCCGCGCCCGGGGTTCCCGCGCTGCCGCCGAATGCCAACCAGCTGCGTCCCAACGCCGCGCCGATGCCGCAGCCGCAGCCCGAGCCCGGCCCGCCGCCTCCTTCGATCGCCGGTGCGCCGACGTCACTGGTCGACTGGGTGACCGGACCGAACGGTCCGAACAAGACCCTGCAACGCTTCAGCATCTCCGGCACCGACCTCGGGATCGCCTGGGACAACGGCGATCCCGCCAACCGTCAGGTACTGATGGCCTTCGGTGACACGTTCGGCTATTGCAAGGTGCACGGCCAGCAGTGGCGCTACAACACCTTGTTCCGCAGCAACGACCACGACCTGTCCAAGGGGATTCACATCGCCGACGGTGTGCCCAACGACCGGTATTCGGGGTCGCCGGTGTGGGCGCCCGGGCTGTCCAAGCAGGTCGTCAACACCATCCACAAGGCGGCGCACGAGACGGGAATCATCCCGACCGCGGCGATGTCCATGGGCCGCACGCAGTACATGAGCTACATGTCGATCCGCCAGTGGGGCCGCGACGGCGAGTGGTCGACCAACTACTCGGCGATCGCCAGGTCCAACGACAACGGCCAGAACTGGGGGATCTTCCCGACCACCATCCGCACGGCCTCACCGGACGCCATTCCGGGAGCCGGGTTTACGCCGGGCAATGAGAACTTCCAGATGGGCGCGTTCCTGAAGGGGAACGATGGCTACCTCTACCAATTCGGCACCCCGTCGGGACGTGGCGGCGCGGCGTTTCTGTCCCGCGTCCCACCGAACCAACTGCCCGACCTGACCAAGTACCAGTACTGGAACGGCGACAACGGCGGCCATTGGGTCGCAAACAATCCCGGCGCGGCGACGCCGATCTTCCCCGGGCCGGTTGGCGAAATGTCGGCGCAATACAACAGTTATCTCAAGCAGTACCTGGTGCTCTACACCGACGGCGGCAGCAACGACGTGGTGGCAAGGACCGCGCCGACGCCGCAAGGCCCCTGGAGTCCCGAGCAACCGCTGGTGTCCTCCTTCCAGATGCCCGGCGGCATCTACGCGCCGATGATCCATCCCTGGTCGTCGGGACGAGACCTGTACTTCAACCTGTCGTTGTGGTCGGCATACGACGTGATGCTGATGCACACCGTGCTGCCGTAAAGCGTTGCCACCGAACAACGATGGCCGAGTGAGAGGAGGGCGACGATGATCGCCTTGGAGTATCACGACAATTGTTGCGGCCTGGCCGACCCGCTCACTCCTCTCGCGGCGGCGGCCCTACCCGACGGCGTGCCCAGTTCGTCGGCGGGCGCGGCGTCGAGGGGCGACAGTGTCGGCGCGCAGACCCACACGGTGTTCGACGGTCACCGGCCGGATTTCTGGACGGTGGGCAGGCCGGGCCTGCGGGACATCGAGGTGTGCATCGAAGGGACCCGCGCCGACGGCGCGATCAGTCTCGGTCTGGTGGTCAACGGCCTGGACTGCAGTGGTGTTCCGATCGACCAGGCGCTTTCGCTCGCAGACGCCCGGGGGGATGCGGGCGTCTGCGGCGTTAGCTGCCGGGGAGGCGGACACCTCAAAGCCAGTTAGCAAACGGCGCAAGGCTTTTCCGCGAGGCCGTCGTCGCCGATCTGTGTCAGGGGGTCTCGGTCACGGCGGCGGCGGAATCCACCGCTTGCCGTCCGTGGTCCACCCGCAGGGCAGATAGTTCCAATGTGCCGGCGGATTGGGGTCGAAACTCAGGCACTTCGGTGCGTAGAACGAAGGGGCGGGCGGGGGAGGCGGCGCCGGTTGATTCTCGGCGCTGGCGGTAGCCCCGCTGAGCAGCACGGCCCCAGCGGCCATCAGTGTCGCGACTAGCTTCCGCATCGCAGGCTCGGCAGATCGTATGCCCCAACGAAGCGACGGGCGCTACGTTTCTTCCCTCACACGCATGTTATGGATGGTAGTCCTCTTCTCCGGCTTTCGCGCGCAACTCGAGTGGTGACTGCCGACCAATTGGCGGCGACGGGGCCGGCCGGCCGGCCAGATGCGCCGCGGCGCCCGGCCCCGGCGCGCCTCCCCGGTGGCGCCCGCGGAGTAGCGCGGGACACTAGACGAAGTGGATGAACGCAAGCTGGACATCGCGTCACAACGAAAAGTACGATCGTGTTCTGTTCATCTACTTGTAGAGCGGGGATTTTCTTGCGGCACAAAGCCGTGCAAGCAGGAGCGTTGCAATGAGGTCTCTGGAGGGCAGCTCGCCGTCAGTGTTTGCGGCGAGCGCCTGTGGAATCGCCTTGCGCCGCCTGGGGCACGCCCCGGTGCCGGCCGGTCACCTCACCCGGGGACGGCCCTTCCTCGCCGCGTTCATCGCCGAGCAGACCCGTCAAGACAGCTGGCGCGCAATCGAAGTCATCACGGATACCCATAATTGCCGCGTCGAGTCATACCTGCAGCGTCGAAGGCATCGCCCGTGGCGCAGCAGGGGATCCTAACCATTCGAGGTTGACCCTTTCATGTCGTGACCGGCGTTGCGCGACAACGCCGGCGGCGTCGGCTATCACCACGGCCCACGAACTGCCGTAGCCACGTCGCAAGGTTCTCCGAGTTCCCTGCCGGAATTCCTGGTCGCGGACTGTGATTCGTCGAATCGATGTGCGAATCAACAACTTACGTCAGAGCACTCGACCGGCCGCTCGCAGCCCGGTCACGAGCCGGTCGGTATTGCACCCCCGGCACCGAAAGCGAATCGGGCTCGCGACGCCGGGCCGCAAATAATTTTCCAATCAGTAAACCGGTACTGCGGCCGGTGCGGGTTTGCCTCGAGGTGCGACCGCCGTGCCGCTGAATCAGGTGGGATAACAATGGATTTCGGATTCCTACCGCCGGAAGTCAACTCCGGCAGGATGTACGTCGGCCCCGGCGCCGGCCCGATGCTGGCCGCCGCGGCGGCGTGGGATGGGTTGGCCGTCCAGCTGCACTCCGCGGCGGCGTCGTACGAGTCGGTGATCGCGAGCCTGACCGGTGATTGGCGAGGCCTCTCGTCGGGCATGATGGCGGCGGCGGCAGCGCCGTATGTCGCGTGGATGAGCTTGACCGCCGCCCAAGCCGAGCAGGCCGCCGATCAGGCGCGAGTGGCGGTGGCCGCCTATGAAGCCGCGTTCGCCGCGACCGTGCCGCCGCCGATCGTCGCCGCCAACCGTGCGCGGTTGATGGCGCTGATCGCGACCAACCTCCTCGGTCAAAACACTCCGGCGATCATGGCAACCGAGGCCGAGTACGCCGAGATGTGGGCCCAGGATGCCGCGGCGATGTACGGCTATGCCGGTTCCTCGGCGGCCGCCGCTCAGATGACGCCGTTCACCCAGGCGCCGCAGACCGCCAACCCGGCCGGGACGGCGGCACAAGCCGCTACCGTCGCCAACGCTGCCGGCGGGTCGGTCGTGACCCACACGCAATCGGCTCTGCCGCAACTGATGTCCGTCGTGCCTCAATCACTGCAGAGCCTGACCACGCCTGCTGCTGCTGCTGCCGACCCCCCGTCGCTGCTGTCGGCTCTCGACTCGGCGCTCACGGGTCCACTGGGCCCAGTGTCGCTCTTCGGCATCGGCGGCAGCCCTTATCTGCTGGGCGTCGAAAACTATCTGGTGCCACAAAACGTGGCCAATGTGAACAGTGCCAGGCAGCGGCTGGACCGCGACCGACTCAAGCTGGCCCAGCTCGGCGGCGGGGCCGAGCCGGGCAACCGCGTGGTCGGCTCACCGAGGCCCGGTGGTGCCGAAGTTCCAACGGGGATAGGCCGAGCGGCCATGGTCGGGCGCCTGTCGGTGCCACAGGGATGGGCCGCCGCCGCCCCGGAAGTTCGGCCGGTCGCCATGGTGTTGCCACAAACCACAGTCGCCGGTGCGCCGGCGGCACTGGCGGCAGAGGGGCAGGGGTCGCTGTTCGGCAATATGGCCGCTTCGGGTCTGGCCGGGCGTGCCGTGGCTGCCGCCGGCGGTGGTTCTACTCGCGGAATGAGCCTCGGGGGCAGCGCATTCGGGCGGGCGGCAACTACCGCCACCATCATCGTCATCAACGCCGACGACGCGCGGGACTAGCTGCCGTCGCCAATATCGAGGAGCAGCAATGGATTTTGGAGCCTTACCCCCGGAGATCAACTCCGCTCGGATGTATGCGGGTCCCGGTTCGGGGCCGATGTTGGCCGCCGCGTCGGCGTGGGATGGCTTGGCCGCTCAGCTGCACTCTGCGGCGGCAGCGTACGACGCGGTGATTTCCAACCTGGCCAGCGGTTGGCAGGGGCCGTCGTCGGCGGCCATGGCGGCCGCGGTTGCACCCTACGTGGAATGGATGAGTCTCACCGCCGCGCAGGCCGAGCAGGCCGCCGCGCGGGCCAGGGCGGCGGTGGCCGCCTACGAGACCGCGTTCACGGCGACGGTGCCCCCGGTGGCGATCGCGGAGAACCGCAGCCGGCTGACGGCACTGGTGGCGACCAATGTGCTGGGCCACAACGCTGCCGCGATCGCGGCCACGGAGGCGGAGTACGGGCAGATGTGGGCGCAAGACGCCGCGGTGATGTACGGCTACGCCGGATCCTCGGCGACCGCCGCGCAGATGACGCCGTTCGACTCGGCGCCACAAACCACCAATCCCGCCGGAGCGTTCGGTCAATCGGGCGCCGTCGCCCAGGCCGCCGGCGTCGCTCCGGCCAACGCGCAATCCGCCCTGTCGCAGTTGATGTCCTCGACGCCGCGAACCTTGCAAAGCCTGGCAGCGCCGGCTGCATCCCCCGCAGCGGATCCGTCGTCGTTGGCGACATGGCTGAACAACCTGAACTCCACACCGCTGGCGCGGATCGCCGCGAACGTCGAGTTCGTCACCAAAGCCATTCGTCCGGTGAACGACACGTTGCTCAGCCTGAGCTTGGGCCTGGTGGTGACGGCACGGACCTGGAGCGACACGGCGGTCGACCTGGAGGGACCGCTGTTCGCCGCGCTCGGCTCGAGCACGCAGGCGGCCACGACGGCCGGCGCGTCCGCCGTGTCCGCAAGTGTCGGCAGCGCCGGCCTGGCAGGAGCGTTATCCGTACCGCCGAGCTGGGCGGTGGCCAGCCCGGGGATCAAGTTGGCCGCCACCTTGCTGGAGTGCACCAGCGCGGCGGCAGCGCCGACGGTCATGGCGAGCACGAGTGGTCTCGCTGGCGAAATTGCCCTGGCGGCCTTGGCCGGAAGCGCCCTGGGCGGTGCGGTGCCCCGCGGGATCACCGGAACCGCCCTGCGGGGGGTGGGACGCCGGTCGGACGACGACGCCGACACGCCGGACAAGCTGAAGACCGTCCTGGCGGAACTGCAACAGGCGCCCGAGGCGGTTCAGCACTGGCATACCGACAAGGCGCACCTGGAAAGCCTTCTAGACCAGCTGGCCAAGAAACCGGGCGTCCATGCCGTGCACTTGTCCTCTGCCGAGAAGTCCAAGGCCACACCACCCCGGGCCACCTGGGGGTAGCCAAACGTGGGCTCGGCCTGTGGCGCCGCTAGGCCGCGCGGCGGCGATGCCACGGTGCGTGCGCCGACGCCATCGTCAGGTCGCGCGCGTCGGCCGGCAGGTGAGACACCGAAGCCAAGGCCTCGTCACCGCTGCGCGGGCGGGCGTCGCGATGAATCCACCAGGCGGCCGTCATACCCACGAAGCCGACCGCCAAGGCCAATACGATTACGACGTCCCCGAAGGCGAGCAACAAGATTGTGCCCGCGATGATCCACAGTGTCTCGGCGATCGGGTAGCGGGCGCCGAAACGTCCTCCGGTGGGGGTCTGCATGTCAGCCTCGCTAGGTGGGGTCACCGTTCGTTGAGTGACTAGGTGTTGCAACACCTGGACGATCGGAAGGTTGCCCGATCGGGCGACGACGTGACCCAACTCACCACCCGGCTCACGCCGTCGAGGCGCCGGCGCGATTCTGGTTTGCCAACGCGGCAAGTCCCAAGCCGAGAAACAACGCCGCGCCGCCGCCGGTGATGACGGCACCGGCCGGCGGCAGCGTCTGGCGTTGGACGCCGCGTAGCGCCCCGATGACGTCCAGTGCGTCGGTGAGCAGCCCAAGTTGTAGCGCGCGGGTGCGCAACCGCGGAGAGGCATCCGTGACGGCGAGGGCCAGCGTCAATTCGCGAGACCCGAACAGCTGGGTGGTGAAGGGCTGCCGCTCGGCGCCGGCCAGCCCAAACAGGCGCGCGGCCTTGGCCGGAGCCGCCCATGCGGTCACGCCGGTGGCGAAGCGCAGCGCGGCGAATGTCGGGATGAGAACGCGGTTCGGTGAGGTGGTCATCCGACCATCCTCTTGCGCCGTGCCGCCGATTCATACCCCTCGCCGGACTGGCCATGACAGTGGCGGCCCGTCACACATTATGCGGTGCCCCCGGCAGGATTCGAACCTGCGACACCGGCTTTAGGAGAGCCGTGCTCTATCCCCTGAGCTACGAGGGCGGACGGGCCTGAGCTTACCGGCAGGCCGACCCCTGAATCGCCACGGCGGTCAGCGCAGTTCGGCGATCACCTTCGAGAAGTTCTCGATGTTGTTGTCCTGCACGGTGAAGGACGAGACGCCGTACTTCTCCCGGTACCCGGACAAGGTGTCGGCGATCTCGCGCGGCGAACCGCTGAGCACCGAGGGCTGCGACAGGATCTCCTCGTCGGACAGATCCGGCGAATAGGCGCGGGTCAGCTTGAGGTCGGGCTCGGTCTCGCCGGCCCGCGGCATCGCGGTGATGGCCAGATTCAGCTCCAGCGAGTCGAACCGATCTCCGGCGGCCTTGCGGACGAAGTCGACCCGCTCGGCGAACGGGTCCTCGACGTCGCGCACCCTGGATCCGGTCAGCCCGATGATGTCGGCGTTGCGGGCGGCGATCGTCAGCACCCGATCGCCGTTGCCGGCGATGATCAGCGGCGTCGACGGGTGGTGCGCTTTCAGGTACTTCGTCATGTGTTCGAGGTAGTCGACCCGCTCGCGGGCGCTGGGATACGGGATCTCCGCGGCTTCGAACTCCTCGCGGACGTAACCGGTGCCCAGCCCGATCTCCAGGCGGCCGTCGCCGAGCAGGTCCAGTGCCTGCATGTCCCGGCTGAGCAGGGCCGGCTTGTAGAACGCCGAATTGAGCACATACATGCTCAGCCGCAGCGTCGTGGTGGCCATCGCGACCGCGGTCAGCGTCGGGAAGGGCGCGGCGGCGCCCAAATGGTCGGGCACACAGAGGATGTCGAAGCCGGCGTCCTCAGCGCGCTTGGCCTTGTACAGCAGGGCATCGCGCGACTTGAAGAACCGCATGCTCATTCCGAAGCGAAAATCCTTGGCCACCAACATTCTCCGTTCAACGATGCGATATCGACCAACTGCGGGCGGCGTCGGCCAACCCCTGGATCAGGGCGCTGGTGACCGACGACAAACCGTCGTCACCCGGCAGCGGGCTGCGCGGGCTGATCCCGCGGACCCGCGCCGAGAGCTCCAGCTGGGTTCCACCGGCACGCACCCGGTTCACCGGGTTGCGCGGATGCAGGCCACGCAGTTCCGGTGGGATCTCGTCGAGGTCGGTGATCAACTGGTAGCCGTCCAGCCGGACGTGCCGGGCCAGGTGGGCGGCCAGCGCCCGGTTGCGGCCCCCCGCCAGTAGCTGGGTGCTGCGGCCGTCGCGGCCGTACCCGTGCAGTGACACCGCGACGTCCACATGGTCGAGGAACTCGGCGAGCCGCGGTGATTCGGCCGGGTCGAACAGCGCCGACGCCAGGTGGTGCGGGTAGCGATCGGGATGGCGCACCACATACACCGACGCACCGGCCTCCTCGGCGGCGCGTTCGGCGATGACGTCCGTCATCTCTTCCAGCCCACCGCCGTGGATCGCCAAAAAGCCGAAACGCGAACGCAATTGGCTGCTCTCCGTCACCCCGGGCTCGCTCAGCAACACCGAAAACGATTGCGGCCCAGCCCCGGACGTCGACGATTTCAGGCGGGGCCAGCCGGCCGGATCCCAGCGGCGCAAGAAGTCGACCCAGCGTTGCGGCAACCCGTGCTGGGTGGCGCCGTCGATGATTTTGGGTAGGTAGCCCGGCCGCGGTGGGCCCGGCGTCACCCGGTGGTCGATGTACACCCAGGCCGGCGCCGGTCCGTCGTCGGTGTGCACGGTCATTTCGTCGCGCCGGTAGCGCACCGGCACACCCTCGGCGCTGTCCAACGTCGCCAAGTCACCGTCGGAGATCTGCCAGACCACCCCGTAAACCTGGTTACCGGCGAGCGGTTCGACGGTGGCCACGCCGCGCTGGTTGATCAGCCAGTCGTGGTCGGCCAGCACCGCCGGCCGCGGATCCGCGGCGTCGGGGCAGCGCTGCGCCATCTGACGGACGCATAGGTTCGACCCGTATGCGAAGTAAAGGTGCCGGCGGGCCGGCATTCAGCCGGTCACCGTCAGCCAGATGAGCACCACGTTAAGCAGACTAATCAATACGCCGACGGCCCAGCCGAGAATGGTGATGATGCGGTGATTGACGTCGCCGCCCATCAGGCCGCGATCGCTGGTCAGCTTGATCAAAGGCAGCACGGCAAAAGGTATTCCGAACGACAAGACCACCTGGGACAACACCAGCGCGCGGGTGGGATCGAACCCCACCGCCAGGATCACCAGGGCGGGCACCAGGGTGATCAACCGGCGCAGCACCATGGGGACCGAGCGGTGCAGCAACCCCTGCATGATCATGGCGCCGGCGTAGGCGCCCACCGACGACGACGCCAGACCCGATGCCAGCAGCCCGATCGCGAACAGCACCGCGATGGTCGCGCCCAGCGTGTTGTGGATCGCGGAGTAGGCACCCTCGATGGAGGCGCTCACGTCGCGGTGCTGCAGGTTGATCGCGGCGATGATCAGCATCACGGCGTTCACCGTGCCGGCGACCGTCATCGCCAGCACCACATCCCAGCGGGTGACGCGCAGCAGCAGGCGCCGGTGTGACCCCTCGTCGGGATGGCCGTGCCGGTCCAGGACCAGACCCGAATGCATGTAGACCGCGTGCGGCATGACGGTGGCGCCCAGGATGGCGGCCGCCAACAGCACGCTTTCGGTGCCGTGGAACCGGGGCACCAGGCCGCCGAGCATCTCCTCAGGAGGGGCGGTCTTGACAAAGAAGCTCGCCGCGAACCCGACCGCGATCACCAGCAGCAGGCCGGTGATGACGCGCTCGAAGATGATCTGTCCGCGCCGATCCTGAATTCCCAACAGCAGCAAGGCGACCAGGCCGGTGATCACGCCGCCCACCAGCAGCGGCAGGTTGAACAGAATGTGCAAGGCGATGGCCCCGCCGACGACCTCGGCCGCATCGGTGGCAATGGCCACGAGTTCGGCCTGAGCCCAGTAGACGAGCCGAGCCGGGCGGCCCATCCGCTTGCCGATCGTGGCGGGCAGGGAGCGCCCGGTGACCAGCCCCAGCTTCGCCGACAGGTACTGCACCAGCCCCGCCAGCACGTTGGCCGCCACGATCACCCACAACAGCAGGTAGCCGTACTGCGAGCCGGCGCTGACGTTGGCCGCGACGTTTCCGGGGTCGACGTAGGCGATCGCGGCGACGAACGCGGGCCCGAGCAAGTACCAGTTGCCCTTGAGCGAGCCCTGGGTGCGCTGCCCCAACGTGCCGACCCTCGATTCACTTCACCGAATAAGAAAGTGAGGGTAGTCGAACATCTGGGCGCGACCCGCAGCGGCTAGGGCGTTTCCCGCCCGTCGCGCATCACTGCGGCAGGTAGAGCCCCTTGCCGGTGACCAGCGGCAGGTCCAGGGTGGTCACGATGCCCGGTTCGGCGGCGATCACCGCGGGGATCGCGTTGACGACGCGCATCGCGGTCGCCACCAGGCCGGCGTGGTTGTGGTCGCCCTTGCGGCTGCTCAGACAGACATCCATGGCGTAGGACGGCTCGCCGGTGATCTCGATGCGATAAGAGCCGCCTTCTTGGGCCGGCTGCGGCCAGTCGGGACACAGGTCCTCGCGCAGCCGGGTGACGTGTTCGAGGACGACGACGGGGTGGCCGTCGACCTTGCCGAACACCTCGAAGCGCAGCGCCGCGGCGGTGCCCTTGGCGATATGGCCCGAGGCGATGTCGAAGTCCTCGGGGGCCGGGATGCGCACGTAGTCCTGGGTGACCTCGTCGAGCGCAACGCCCAGGCCCGCCGCGATCTGACGGATCACCGATCCCCACGCCAGGCTGAGCACGCCGGGCTGCAGCAGCATCGGGATGTCGTCCAGCGGCTTGCCGAACCCCATGACGTCGAACATGACCGCGGCGCTGTCATAGGTGGCGTAGTCGACGATCTCCATGCACCGGATCTGCTGGATGCTCTGGCAGGTGCCGGCCAGCGCCAGCGGTAACAGGTCGTTGGCGAAGCCGGGATCGATACCGTTGACATAGAGGCTCGAATTACCTTGTTGCGCAGCCTCTTCCAGGGGCTTGATGAGCTCCTCGGGAATCACCTGCCACGGGTACTGCAAGAACACCGGGCCACTGCCGACGATGTTGATGCCGGCGGCCAGGACGCGCCGGTAGTCCTCGAGCGCCTCGGGCAGCCGGTTGTCGGCCAGCGCGTTGTACACGGCGCACTGCGGCCCGGTGGCCAGTACGGCATCCAGGTCGGTGCTCGCCAGCACGCCGGTCGAGTCGGTAAGTCCCGCAAGTTCTGCCGCGTCCTTGCCGGCCTTTGCTTCGGACGAGACCCAGACGCCTTTGAGGTCGAACTCCGGATTGGTGATGAGCGCCCGCAGCGCGTGGATACCGACGTTGCCGGTGCCCAATTGGACGACGGGGATGGGCATGACGTGCTCCTCAAGTGGTCAGGGGTCACAGATCCGGGACGGGGATGTCGAGGTTGGGGAAGGTGAGGCCGCCGTCGACCTCGAGCGTCTTGCCGGTGAGGAAGCTGCCCGCGGGCGAGGCCAAATAGACTGCGGCAGCGGCGATGTCGACGGGGTCACCGAGGCGGCGCATCGGTGTGGCCTTCTCCATCGGTGCCCGTAGTTCATCGTTGGAGGCAACCACGTCCAACGCGGAGGTCAGGATCGAACCCGGGGCGATCGCGTTGACCCGAATCCGCGGGCACAAATCCAGGGCGGTCAACCGGGTGTAGTGCGACAGCGCGGCCTTGGCGGTGCCGTAGGCGGCGAAACCACGCCCGGCCAGCCGGCCCATGGTCGAGGTGATGTTGATGATGCTGCCGCCGTCGGAGTGCTCCAGCATCAACGGCACCGCCGCCAGCGTCAGCGCGTGGGCCGTGGCGACGTTGAAGGTGAAGGCGTCCTTGAGATCCTTCGTCGAGGTGGTCAACAGCGTGTTGGGCATGGTCCCGCCGACGTTGTTGACGACGATGTCTAGTTTTCCGAAGGCCTCGACGGCCTGGCCGGCGAGCTCCGCGGTGGACTCCGGGTGCGCCAGGTCGGCGGCCACCACGTGGGCCCGCCGCCCGACGCCGCGGACCTGCTCGGCGACGGCTTCTAGTTGTGATTCCGTGCGCGAGGCGATGAGAACATCCGCGCCCGCCTCGGCGAAGGCCAGCGCGATGGCCGCGCCGAGGCCACGGCCTGCACCGGTGATGACGGCGACTTTGTCGTCGAGACGGAACCTGTCAAGGATCATGGCGGCCTCTCTTCGTTTCGGTATCAGCCGACACGGTAGCAAGCCGCGCCGTCTCGGAACGGGCATTTCTGGAACAGGTTCTACTTTTTGCATATCGGCCGGTCGACGCCACCCGAAGACGAAGTCTGCCCGCACCCGGCCCCACCCTCACCGGCCGGGGCAACGACTTGGTCGTGGACACCTTCTCGTTCTATAGGCCGACCCGGGCGGGGTCCTACCCGATCGTGGTGGTCAGCTACGAGATCGTGTGTTCGAAGTACCCCGACCCCCCAGGTGGGTGCGGCGGTGAAGGCGTTTCTGCAGAGCACCATCGGGAGCGGGCAGAACGGCTTGGCGGACAACGGCTACATCCCGGTACCGGCGTCGTTCAAGTCCCGGCTGTCGGCTGCCATCGACGCCATCGCGTGATTCGCCGAACGGGCCCTCGCCGGATGGGCCATTTTCTTTGCTGCCCCGCGCTTTCCAGGTGACACCGCGTTCGGCCCCCGCCCACGTCGACGCGGGTCGCCGACGCGTTCAGCGGCGATCGCCGAACAGTTTGCTCATAGTTAACCTTGTTACTGTTAGCTTCGTGGCTGCGAGACGGGCCGGTCGGGGCGCAGCGTTACCGACCGGCGGCGATGCTGTTTCATCCCTACCGTAAGGAAGCGAATTGAAACTCAACCGATTTGGCGCCGTGCTCAGTGTCGTCAGCGCCGCAGCGCTGGCGCTGTCCGGATGCGGAAGCGACAACAACGGGACCGGCGCGAGTGCTACCAGCGGATCCGCATCGGGCAAGGTGAGCTGCGGCGGGGCGAAGACCCTCAAGGCCAGCGGTTCGACGGCCCAGGCCAATGCGATGACCCGCTTCGTCAACGCGTTCGAGCAGGCCTGCCCCGGCCAGACGCTGAACTACACCGCCAACGGTTCGGGTGCGGGAATCAGCGAATTCAACGGCAAGCAAACGGATTTCGGCGGTTCGGATTCGCCCCTGGCGCCGAAGGAATACGCCGCGGCGCAACAACGTTGCGGTTCGCCGGCGCTGAATCTGCCGGTGGTATTCGGTCCGATCGCCATCACCTACAACGTCACCGGCGTCAATTCGCTGAGCCTGGATGGCGCGACTGCCGCGAAGATCTTCAACGGCGCGATCACGACGTGGAATGACCCCGCGATCCAGGCGCTCAATCCCGGCGTTACGCTGCCCGCCGAACCGATCCACGTCGTGTTCCGCAACGACGAATCCGGCACCACGGACAACTTCCAGAAGTACCTCGATGCCGCCGCCAACGGCGCGTGGGGCAAGGGTGCTGGAAAGACGTTCAAGGGCGGGGTCGGCGAGGGAGCCAAGGGCAACGACGGCACCTCGGCGGCGATCAAGGCCACCGAAGGATCCATCACCTACAACGAGTGGTCGTTTGCCCAGGCGCAGAAACTGAACATGGCCAAGATCGTCACCTCGGCCGGCCCGGACGCGGTGTCGATCAGCGCCGACTCGGTGGGCAAGACGATTGCCGGCGCCAAAATCGCCGGCCAGGGTAACGACCTCGTGCTCGACACGCTCTCGTTCTACAAGCCGACCCAGGCCGGTTCCTACCCGATCGTGTTGGCGACCTACGAGATCGTCTGCTCGAAGTATCCCGACGCCCAGATCGGTACCGCGGTCAAGGCGTTCCTGCAGAGCACCATCGGCGCCGGGCAGAACGGCCTGGCCGACAACGGCTATATCCCGATCCCTGACGCGTTCAAAGCGAGGTTGTCTGCTTCCATCAACGCGATCACATAACCTGAGGTGGTCGTGACACGAGGAACAGCAATCAGCCCGTCGACCACGGAGAAGCCGGCACTCACAGCGCTGAGTGAACACGTGGGACGGCGTGCCGATCGACTGTTCAAGCTGATCGCCGCCGCCGCCGGTTCGACGATCGTGGTCGCGATCCTGTTGATCGCGGTGTTCCTGTTGCTGCGTGCCGTCCCGTCGCTGCGGGTCAACCACGCGAACTTCTTCACCAGCGCCAAATTCAGCACCAGCGACCCGCACAACCTCGCGTTCGGTATCCGCGACCTGCTGATGGTCACGGTGCTCAGTTCAGTCAGCGCGCTGGTGCTGGCCGTCCCCGTCGCGGTCGGCATCGCCGTGTTCCTCACCCAGTACGCGCCGAAGCGGCTGGCGCGCCCGTTCGGCGCCGTGGTGGATCTGCTCGCCGCTGTGCCGTCGATCATCTTCGGGCTGTGGGGGATTTTCGTGCTGGCACCCCAGATCGAGCCGGTGGCGGCGTATCTCAATCGCCACCTCGGCTGGTTTTTCCTGTTCAAGCAGGGCAACGTCTCGTTGGCCGGCGGTGGGACCATCTTCACCGCCGCGGTGGTGCTCTCGGTGATGATCCTGCCGATCGTCACCTCCGTCTCGCGTGAGGTGTTTCGGCAGACCCCGCACATCCAGATGGAAGCGGCCCAGGCGCTGGGCGCCACCAAATGGGAAGTGGTGCGGATGACCGTGCTGCCGTTCGGCCGCAGCGGTGTGATCGCGGCCTCGATGCTCGGGTTGGGGCGTGCGCTGGGCGAAACCGTGGCGGTGCTGATCATCCTGCGGTCGGCCGCCCGGCCGGGTAACTGGTCGCTGTTCGACGGCGGCTACACGTTCGCCTCGAAGATCGCCTCGGCGGCCGCCGAGTTCAGCGAGCCGTTGCCCACCGGGGCGTATATCTCGGCGGGGTTCGCGCTGTTCGTCTTGACGTTCGTCGTCAACGCGCTCGCGCGGGCGATCGCCGGCGGCAAGGTCAACGGATGACCCGCGCCGGCGACGATGCAGAGCGAAGCGATGAGGAGGAGTGGCGCTCGTGACGGCTGAAGCGCTCGACCGGCCGGTCAAGGTCGAGGTGTTCAGGCCGCTGAGCTTTCGGCGCCGGATCACCAACAACGCCGCGACCATCTTCTTCCTCGGCTCGTTCTGCGTCGCGCTGGTGCCGCTGATCTGGGTGCTTTGGATCGTCATCGAACGCGGCTGGTACGCCGTGACGCGGTCGGGGTGGTGGACGCATTCGCTGCACGGCGTGCTGCCGGAACAGTTCTCCGGCGGCGTGTACCACGCGCTGTACGGCACGCTGGTGCAGGCCGGGGTGGCCGCGGCCCTGGCCGTACCGCTGGGACTGATGACCGCGGTGTTTCTGGTCGAATACGGATCCGGGCGCCTGGTGCGGCTGACGACATTCATGGTCGACGTGCTCGCCGGGGTGCCCTCGATCGTGGCGGCGCTGTTCATCTTCAGCCTCTGGATCGCCACGCTGGGCTTCCAGCAGAGTTCGTTCGCTGTGTCGCTGGCGCTGGTCTTGCTGATGTTGCCGGTGGTGGTGCGCTCCGCCGAGGAGATGCTGCGGCTGGTGCCCGACGACCTGCGTGAAGCCAGCTATGCGCTCGGTGTGTCCAAATGGAAGACCATCGTGCGGATCGTCTTCCCGATCGCGATGCCTGGCATCGTGTCCGGCATCCTGCTGTCCATCGCGCGGGTGATCGGCGAAACGGCGCCGGTGCTGGTGCTGGTCGGCTACAGCCGGTCGATCAACCTCGACATCTTCCACGGCAACATGGCTTCGCTGCCGCTGCTGATCTACACCGAGCTCACCAACCCCGAACACGCGGGCTTCCTGCGGATCTGGGGTGCGGCGCTGACGCTGATCATCATGGTCGCCGCCATCAACATCGTCGCCGCGCTGACCCGTTTCCTGGCCACACGCAAACGCTGAGCGGGCTTACTTCGACGACGCTTTTGAGGCCGTCTTCTTGGCGGGAGCCTTCTTGGCGGCCGTCTTCTTCGCAGGGGCCTTTTTCGCCGCGGCCTTCTTCGCCGGCGCCTTCTTCGCGGGTGCCTTGCCGTTACCGGAGCGCGCCTTGACGCTGGCCTCGAGCTTGGCGAGCAGGTCGGAGACGTCCTCGGTCTCGTCCAGCTCCTTCGGCTTCTCCTCGGTGGTAAACGCCTCTCCGCCTTCGAGTTTGGCTTGGACCAGCTCGTGCAGCTGCTCCTGGTAGTCGTCGTGGTAGCGGTCGGGGTTGAACTCCTCGGCCATCGAATCCACCACCTGCCCGGCCATTTTGAGCTCGGCGGGTTTGACCTCGACCTTCTTGTCCAGGATCGGAAAGTCCGGATCGCGAATCTCGTCGGGCCACAACAACGTGTGGATCACCATCACGTCGCGTTTGCCGAAGTCCTTGACGCGCAAAGCCGCCAGCCGGGTCTTGTTGCGCAGGGTGAAATGCACGATCGCCATCCGATCCGTCTCGGCCAGCGTCTTGGCCAGCAGCACATAGGATTTCGACGACTTCGAGTCGGGCTCCAGGAAATAGCTGCGGTCGAACAACATCGGGTCCACGTCGCTGGCCGGCACGAACTCCAGCACCTCGATCTCGCGGCTGCGCTCCTCGGGGAGGGTGGCGATGTCGTCGTCGGTGATGATGACCGTGCGGCCGTCGTCGGATTCGTAGGCGCGGGCGATGTCACGGTATTCGACGACCTCGCCGTCCACCTCGCAAATGCGCTGGTATCGGATGCGGCCGTTGTCCTTGGCGTGCACCTGGTGGAACTTGATGTCGTGATCCTGGGTGGCGCTGTACACCTTGACCGGGACATTCACCAGCCCGAACGCGATGGAACCCTTCCAGATGGAGCGCATGCAGATCAGTATGCCCGGCGGGCCTGCGGCACAACAGCACGACGAGGCTACGACCTTGGTCGTTGGACCGGGCCCGCGCACCGACGGGAGGCGCCCCTAGCGAGCCGAAGCGGCATCCAGCGCAGCCCGGTCCGGCAGGTCAGCTCCCGCGCGGGCGACGGTCAGCGCCGCACACATGCTCGCCGTCTCGAGTGCCGCGGTCAGCGCGTCCACATCGATTTCGCGCAACGCGGGGCGCCGGTCACCGCCCAACGATTCCGATTCCCACAGCGCGTCGAGCAGGCCGGCCATGAAGGAGTCGCCGGCCCCGACGGTGTCGACCACGCGGACCGCGCGGGTCGGCACCCGGGCCACCCCGGCCGCGCAGAAAGCCACCGCGCCGCGGTCGGCCATCGTCACCGCCACGATCGCGGGCCCCAACCGCAGCCACGTCTGCGCGATCTGCTCGGGCGGCCGCGTGGGGTCGATCCAGCGCAGGTCTTCCTCGCTGACTTTCACGATGTCGCTGCGTTCGACGAGATGCTCGATGCGCGCGACGGCCGGCTCCCGGTCGGCGATCAGCGACGGCCGCACGTTGGGATCGAAGGTGACGGTGGCCGAGACGCGATAGGTATCGATCAGCGCCGCCACCGCCAGGCAGCCCGGATCCTGCACGGCGGCTATCGATCCGGTGTGCACGAAAAGCGGCGGCGCGACCGGCGGGGTTCCGGAGAGCCGCCAGTCCAGATCGAAAACATAGTCGGCCGAGCCGTCTTCGGCGATCGTTGAACGCGCGGTCGCGGTGCGCCGCGCCGTTGTGCTATCCGAAAGCAGTTGCACGCCCGCGGATTCGACGTAGTCCGCGATGCGCCTGCCGTACGCGTCGTCGGCGATGGAGGTCAGGAAGTCGACCTCGCGGCCCAGCCGGCCGAGCCCGACGGCGACGTTGAGCGGGCTACCGCCGACATGCTCGTCGGCCCCGACGATGTCGATCAGCGACTCGCCGATGACCAGGCCGCGGGTCATCGCACCAAGGCCTCCAGCGTCGCGCGGGCGCCCTTGTGGTGCAGCGAGTCCAACGCCCAGGTGTAGGCCTGGACGAAGCGCGGCTGGTGGGCCAAATCGCCGAACACGGCCGCGATTTCGATGAACGCCGTGGGAGTCTCGTACTGCGAACGCGCGATCGGGATCAGCGAATCCGCAAGTTGATCCACCACCTCGTACGGTTTACCCCATTCGTCGGTGCCTTCGGCGTAGCGGGCCCAGCTCGCCACCACCGCGGCCGTCACCTGAACCGGGCCGTCGCTGGCCAGGTTGTCGCAGATCACCGGGATCAACCATTTCGGAATGCGATCCGACGAGTAGGCACACAACCGCGACACCGTGTCGCGCACGCCAGGGTTGGAGAACCGCTCGACCAGCGTGCGGGTGTAGTCGTGCAGGTCGATCCCGGGCACCGGCGGCAAGGTCGGGATGGCCTCGGATTCAAAGTAGGCAAGCAGGAATTCGGCGAACAACGGATCGCTCGCGGCCTCGTGGACGAACGTGAAGCCGCACAGATGGGCGAAGTAGGCCAGGCACTGATGGCCCGCGTTGAGCAGTCGCAGCTTCATCAGCTCGTACGGGGCGACATCGTCGACCAGCAGCACGCCCGCCTTTTCCAGCGGCGGCCTGCCGTCGGCGAAATCGTCCTCGAGTACCCAGGCGGTGAACGGCTCGGCCACCACCGGCCACCGGTCGTTGATGCCGAAATCGCGCCGCACCTCGGCGGCCATCTGCAGGGTCGTCGCCGGGGTGATCCGGTCAACCATCGAACTCGGGAACCGGGCGCGTTCATCGATCCACTGCGCCAATGCGGGGTCCCGGCTTTCGGCGTTCGCCAGCACGGCCCGCCGGGCGATCTCACCGTTGTTCTCGATGTTGTCGCACGACACGATCGTCGGCGCGGGAAGCCCACGCCGGCGACGCCGGTCCAGGGCCTCGACGATCAACGCGAAGGCGGGCCCGTCCGGGTCCCGATACCCGCCCTCGGTGATGGTCAGCGAAATGATCCGGGTGGCCGGTGCCGCAAGCACTTCCACCGCCGGCTCCGGATCGTCGGGGGCGTAGTGGTAGTCGATGATCGAGCCGATCACGTGGGCGTCCCGGCTGCCGTCGGGCTTTTCCAGGATCAGCGTATAGAGCCCGTCCTGATCGTCGAGCACATCGCGCATCGTCCAGTCGGCGGGCATCACCCCGACCCCGCAGATGCCCCACTCGCGCGCCAGGCCCTGCTGCAGCAGCAGATTGAGGTACGCGGCCTGATGCGCGCGGTGGAAATGACCCGCGCCGATATGCGCGATGCCGACGGTCACGCTGCCGCGGTCATAGGTCGGCGCCTCGATCGGCAGCGTGGCGAGCGTCGCATTGTTCAGATTGATTCCGCCAGCCTCCATTGGCCAACTCCTCCCCGGGTCAGTGCCCGGATCGTCACCTGGCTACCGAACCTCCGCCCGGTGCGGCCGACAACAGTAGGGCATCGGCGATAGCGTGCCACGAATCTGTTATCGCGACTGCACCGGCCTCGATCAATTCCTCACGGCGACAATCCCGTTCGTCGGGCGGCACGAACATCAGGTTGCCGATGGTGGCGTAGCCGGCCGCGACCGCCGACGTCACGCCCGCCACCGAGTCCTCGATGGCCAGCCCTTGTTCGGCCGCCACGCCCAGCACCTGGCCGCAATGCAGGTACACCGCGGGATCGGGTTTGCTTGTCGGCACCGGAAGAGAATCCTCCGCACTGAACGTCACCGCCTCCGATAGCAGCGCGTCCAGACCGGTGGCGGCGAAGCAGGCACGCAACCGCTTGGTGGCGCTGGAGCTCACGGCCGCCAGCGCGTAGCGCGTTGCGAGTTCTCGCAGCGGCTCCAGCACCTGCGGATCGGGGGTCAGCGTGGCAGCCAGATGAGCGGTGACCCGTTCGCGCTCCTCGCCCACCCACTGCTCGAGTTCGTCGGCGGACAGCGCGTTGCCGCCCGCGAGGTCGTCGGCGTTGGCGATCACCGCCGCGGGACGGCCCCGGGCCAGGGACTGCTCGAGCGGCACGACGCACTGCACCGCCAGGTCGAGGGCCGTGGTGCGGAAGTTCTTCCCGACGGCTCGCTTGCGCAACTCCTCGGAGCTGAGCGGGGCGGTCACGCCGAACCTGGCCAGGAAACGATTGGTCACCTCGGTCGAGGCGTCGAAAGCCGGCCGTTCCGAACCGAACAGGTTGTCGTCGGCGTCGCACAGCAACGTGGTGATCGGCGCCGGGTCGAAGGCGCGCACAAAGGTCAACCCGCCGGTCATCGCGACACCAACTCCCGCTCGTCATTGCGCATCGCGTCCCGCAGCGTGGGCACCACACCGCGCACGTCGATATCGACGATCATCGCGCCCAGGCGCTGGGAGAAGCCGGGAACCGCGCGCACCTCGGCGAACATCTCATGCCCCAGCAGCGGATCCGGGTTACTGCGTGCCATGTTGGCCAACCTAGCGACCGGAATCGCCTGCGAGTCTTCCAGGCGCAGCTTGCGCCCGTTGAGGTCGTGGCCGCGCATGTAGCGCGCCCATCCGGCGACGGCCAACATCAGCAGCGTGTGCGGCCTGCCCTGGGCGATGGCCTCCTGCAGCGAGGGCAGCACGAACGTCGCGATCTTGTTCGTTCCGCGCCGCGCCAGCCGCGAAAGCTGGTCACTCATCCGGGGGTTGCTGAGCCGATCGAGCAAGGTGCCCCGGTACTCGGGGGTGTTCATGCCGGGAACCGGGGGCAGCAGCGGCTGAATCTCGTCGCGCAGGAGCTGTTCGACGTAGTCGAAGATGATGCGGTCCCGCATCGCCTCGTCGGTGCGCTGGTAGCCGGCCAGGGTGGCCAGGCAGGCAAGCGCGATGTGGGTTCCGTTGAGAAGACGGGTTTTGATCAGCTTGTGATCGCTGACGTCGGCGACGAACTCGGCGCCGACCTCGTCGAGCGGTGGTCGCCCGTTGCTGAACGAATCCTCGATCACCCACTGGCGATGCGGCTCGGTCACCACCGGCCATTTGTCGGCGACGCCGAACGTCTGCTCGACGAATTTGCGCTCGGACTTGGTGGTTTGCGGGGTGATGCGGTCGACCATGGTCGACGGGAACGCGACGTGCGTGTCGATCCAGCGGGCGAGCCCGGGGTCCTTCAACGCGGCGAACGACACCAGCGCGGTTCTCGCGGGCTGGGTGTCGCCGGGAACGTTGTCGCAGCACAGCACCGTGAAGGGGGCGATGCCGGCGCGGCGGCGCCGATCCAGGGCTTCGGCCAGGTATCCCCACGTGGTGGCGAAACCGTCGGAGGAGACGAGGTCGGCGCGCACGTCGGGGTGGTCGGCGTCGAACTCGTCGGTGACCGGGTTGAGGAAGTATCCGTTGTCGGTGATGGTCAGGCTGACGATGCGGGTTTGGGGGTCTGCCAGGGCGGCACGCACGGCCGCGCCGTCGTTCGGTGCGTAATGCACGGAGCCGATCGAGCCGACCACGCGGGCGGTCTGGCGGTCGTGGCCGCGCTGCACGACGGTGTACAGCCCGTCCTGGGCCGACAGCAGGTGTTTGACGTCGGGGGAATGCAGGCTGACGCTGGTCACCCCCCAACGCCCAGAGATGCCCGAACGGGCCAAGTCGTCGAAGTAGACGGCCTGATGTGCGCGGTGGAAATTGCCCGCGCCGATGTGGACGACTCCTCGGCCGAGGGCCGACCGGTCGTAGGTGGGGATGTCGACGCGTTGTGAATGCAGTCGCAGCGTCGCATCGCTGAGTGGGACGCCGCTGTTTCGACGCCAAGGGGAGGGGACTACGTCAAACATTGTGTGTCTGTGCCCCGGGTCGATCGGCAATCTAACCCCTTCGTTAGTCATGTCACAAAAAAAGTCGACTGTGACACGATTAGTGGAGGTCAAAACGGTTAACACGCGCGAAACGCGTAGGTTGACAACATGGCACCGCGGGTGAAACTGACCAACGCCGACAAGGTGCTGTACCCCGCCACCGGCACCACCAAGGGCGAAATCTTCGACTACTACACGCAAATCGCCGAGGTGATGATCCCGCACGTCGCCGGCCGTCCGGCCACGCGCAAGCGGTGGCCCAACGGCGTCGACGAAGAGTCCTTCTTCGAAAAGCAATTGGCCGCATCGGCGCCCGACTGGCTGCCGCGCGCCAGCGTGACCCATCGATCCGGAACGACGACATATCCGATCATCGACAGCCCCACCGGTCTGGCCTGGATCGCCCAACAGGCCGCGCTGGAGGTCCACGTGCCCCAGTGGCGCTTCGTCGCCGAGTGGACCCGTAGCCGGGCCGAGGAATTGAAACCCGGACCGGCGACCCGTCTGGTGTTCGACCTGGACCCCGGTGAAGGCGTCACGATGGCTCAGCTGGCCGAGGTGGCGCACGCCGTCCGTGAACTGATCACCGGGATCGGGCTGACTACCTATCCGCTCACCAGCGGAAGCAAGGGCCTGCACCTGTACACGCCGCTCGCCGAGCCGGTGAGCAGCAAGGGCGCGACGGTGTTGGCCAAACGTGTTGCGCAACAACTGGAAAAGACGATGCCCAAGCTGGTGACGTCGACCATGACCAAGAGCCTGCGCGCCGGAAAGATCTTCCTGGACTGGAGCCAGAACAACGGCTCCAAGACGACCATCGCGCCCTACTCGCTGCGCGGACGCGAACAGCCCACCGTCGCGGCACCGCGCACCTGGGCCGAACTCGACGACCCGTCGCTGCGCCAACTTCGCTATGACGAGGTGCTGGAGCGGGTGGCCCGCGACGGCGACCTGCTTGCAGAGCTGGACGAGGATGCGCCCGTTCCGGATCGGTTGACGAAATACCGCAGCATGCGCGACGCTTCGAAAACTCCCGAGCCGGTACCCGTGGCGAAACCCGCTGTCGGACAAGGCAACAGCTTCGTCATCCAGGAACACCACGCCCGCCGGCTGCACTACGACTTCCGGCTGGAACGAGACGGCGTGCTGGTGTCCTGGGCGGTGCCGAAGAACCTGCCCGAGACCACGTCGGTGAACCACCTCGCGGTCCACACCGAGGATCATCCGTTGGAATACGGCGGTTTCGAAGGCACCATTCCCAAGGGCGAGTACGGCGCGGGCAAGGTGATCATCTGGGACTCCGGAACTTACGAGGCCGAGAAGTTCAACGACTCCGCCGGAAAAGGGGAGGTGATCGTCAATCTGCACGGCAGCAAGATCTCCGGACGCTACGCGCTAATCCAAACCAACGGCGATCAGTGGCTGGCGCACCGGATGAAGGACCAGAACGTTTTCGAGTTCGACACGATCGCCCCCATGCTGGCCACCCACGGCTCGGTGACGGCACTCAAGGCGAGCCAGTGGGCATTCGAAGGCAAGTGGGACGGCTACCGGCTGTTGATCGAGGCCGACCACGGCGCGCTGCGGGTACGGTCGCGCCGCGGCCGCGAGGTCACCCGGGAATATCCCGAATTACAGTCGCTGGCAACCGATCTCGCCGCGCATCATGTGGTCCTCGATGGCGAAGCGGTGGTGTTGGACGGCTCGGGTGTGCCCAACTTCCACGAGATGCAGAACCGCGGCCGCGGCTCCCGCGTCGAATTCTGGGCGTTCGACGTGCTCTACCTCGACGGCCGCTCGCTGCTGCGGGCCCGCTACTCGGACCGGCGCAAGGTGCTGGAAATGCTGGCCGCGGGCAGCGCTCTCATCGTTCCCGAACTGCTGCCCGGAGACGGCGCGCAGGCGCTGGAGCATTCGGGCGAGCGCGGCTGGGAGGGCGTGATCGCCAAGCGGCGTGACGCCACCTATCAGCCCGGGCGGCGCTCGTCGTCGTGGATCAAGGACAAGCACTGGAACACCCAGGAAGTCGTGATCGGCGGCTGGAAGGCCGGGGAGGGCGGACGCAGCAGCGGCATCGGCTCACTGCTGATGGGCATCCCCACCGCCGACGGCCTGTACTTCGCGGGGCGCGTCGGCACCGGGTTCACCGAACGCGACCTGGCCAACCTGAAGAAGACGCTGGCTCCGCTGCACACCGATGAATCCCCGTTCCACCCACCGCTGCCCCGCAGCGAAGCCCGGGGCGTGACCTACGTGGAGCCGGTCCTGGTGGGTGAAGTGCGCTATAGCGAGTGGACCCCGGATAACCGGTTGCGCCAATCGAGTTGGCGGGGGCTGCGCCCGGACAAGGAAGCAAGTGAGGTGGTACGCGAGTGAAATGGGTTACCTACCAAGGCGATGACGGCGAGCGCGTCGGGATCCTGTCCGGCGACACCATCTACGCGCTGCCGCCGGGGGTGACGCTGCTCGAGCTGATCGCGCGCGGACCAGTCGTTGAAGATGGTGTAGCCGATGATGGCCTGTTCGGCCTGCTCGACGGTGAGATCCTTTCCGCCGGTCCCGATCACCGCGGCAATCTCCAATTCGAAGTCCTGCCAAGCGCTTCCGGGTGCCGTCGGGGCGTCGTCGTACGGGCCCAATACCGTTGTCGGGCAGGCGAAGTAGAACGCGGGAATGCGGTACCAGGTGTCGGCGAGCACCCGCCCGGCACCCAGTGCGGCTTGGCAGTTGCGCATGTGGTCCAAAAAACACAGGGAATCGCGGATCGACGGCGGGCGCGGAATCGGTGCCAGCAGTCGCGCGTCGGCGAGCGGGACGGTCGCCGACGGGGTGCGCTG
>NZ_LZMG01000406.1:0-18329 GCF_001673615.1 Mycobacterium sp. 1245499.0 | reverse complement strand
GATCACCGAGATCATCAGGTCGCGTTCGGCGGCGATGCGCGCGATCCCGGTCACCAGGCGGCCCAGCGCCGGCAGCGGCACGCCGACGTCCTCGAGCAGGAGCGACCCCTTGGCTTCGACGGCCGGGATGCAGAACCGCCGGGCCACGACGAACGCCTCGCCCTCGTCGGGATCGTCGGTCGAAAAGACTTCCGTCGCAGCGTGTTCCGCGAATACCTCGGCCATGATCTCGGCGTCCTCGCTGCCGGCGCGGCCGCGCTCGTCCGATCCGGCCACCAGCATGGCGGCCGCCTCGCGGTCGAGATCCATGCGCAGGGTGTCCTCGACGGCGTTGATCGCCACCGAATCCATGAACTCCAGCATCGAGGGACGAAGCCGCGCGGTGACGCCGAGCACCGCCTCGACCGCATCCTCGACCGTGGCGAAGCTCGCCACCACGATGCTGGACGCGTTCTGCTTGGGCACCAGCCGCAGGGTCACCTCGGTGACGACGCCCAGGGTGCCCTCGCTGCCGACGAACAGCTTGGTCAGCGACAGGCCCGCAACGTCCTTCAACCGTGGCCCGCCCAGCCGCACGGCCGTCCCGTCGGCCAGCACGACCTGCATGCCCAGCACGTAGTCGGTGGTGACGCCGTACTTCACGCAGCACAGCCCGCCGGCGTTGGTGGCGATGTTGCCGCCGATGCTGCAGATCTCGAACGACGACGGATCGGGCGGATACCACAGGCCGTGCTCGGCGACGGCCTTCTTCACCTCGGCGTTGAACAGTCCCGGCTGGCATACGGCGGTGCGGGTCACCGGGTCGACGGTGATGTCGCGCATCTTCTCGGTGGACAGCACGATGCCGTCGTCCAGCGCGGTCGCCCCGCCGGACAGGCCGCTGCCGGCACCGCGGGTCACGACGGGCACCCGGTGGGCGGTGGCCCAGCGCAGCACGGTCTGCACGTCTTCGGTGCGCCGCGGCCGCACCACGGCCAGCGGCTTGCCGGCCGACGGGTCGAAGGCGCGGTCCTGGCGATAACCCTCGGTGACGGTCGGGTCGGTGACCACCATGCCGTCGGGCAGATCTGCGATCAGGCTGGCCAGGGCGTCAGAGCTCACGGCCCGATCCTAAGCCCGTGTCACGGGCCGGGGTCCTCGGCGAACTCCGGCGCGCGGTCCAGTTCCCGCAGCGACGGCAGCCGGCAGGCCGCCAAGCCGATCAGCAGGATCGGTACCGCCAGCGCCAGGAACGTGACCTTCAGCCCGGCGGCGTCGGCCAGCGGGCCCGCGACCAGCAAGCCCAACGGTCCCGCGGCGTACGTCAGGCCCGACATCACCCCGACCACCCGACCGCGCAGCCGATGCGGCGCGCGGGTCTGCATGACGTAGTTGTAGATCGGTTGGATGGGGCCGTAGACCAGGCCGGTTACGCCGCACAACACCAGGATCACCGGCAATGGGGGCAGGAACGCGATGCCGGCCGTCGCGGCACCGAAGGTGAGGGTCGCGGTCAGCACCGCCGTGCGCCGCCGGGTGTATCTCGACACCACGGCGTAGCCGAGCGCGCCCACCACGCCGCCGACCCCGAGCGCCATCAGCGCCCACCCCAACTGGGCGGGTTGGTGCTGGTCGGCGAAATACTTTGGAAACAACACGCTTTCCATCGGCAGGTACAGCGCGGTGACGAACAAGTCGATCAAGCCTAGGGTGCGCAGCACGCGCAGGTTCCAGACGAACCGCATCCCCTCGGCGACGCCGGAAACCAGTCCCACCGGGCGGCTCGCCTCCTGTGGCCTTCCGGCGCCTTCCAGCCGCAGCCCCCCGATCGCCAGGAAGGACAAGCCGAAACAGCCCGCCGTGACCCACATCGTGTTGATGCCGCCCAGCGTGGCGATCATCAACCCGCCGATGCCGGGGCCCAGGATCAAGGCCAAATTCAGGATCGCCTCGTAGCTGCTGTTGGTGCGGTCCAGGGACCAGCCCGCGCGGGCGGCCGCCTCAGGCAGCATCGACTGACGCGCCGTGGTCCCGGCGGGATCGAAGGCGGCCGCGCAGCAGGCCAACACAGCCAACTCGGCGACGTTGATTGCTTCGGCGCCGAAGAACCAAGCGGTCAGCGGCACACCGATGACCGCCATGCCGGACAGGGAATCGGAGACCAGCGACACCCGGCGGCGTCCGAAGAAATCGACCGCGGTGCCGGCGATCAGCGTGGAGAGCACCAACGGCAGCGTCATGGCAGCGGCCACGATCGAGGCGTCCTTGGCGCTGTCGTGGTGCTGCAGTGCCAACCATGGGAAGGCCACGATCGAAATGCCGGTGCCCGTCGTTGCAAGCAGCGTCGCGAACAGGATCAGGGACGCCGGGCCGCGGCTCGTATGGCTCATGAATATCGCGGGAAATCTAACCGCAAACCGGCGGCGCGAGCCACTGGATTTCGTGGTCACCCTGACGGAATGCAGGATGTTGATGTGCTCGCCCACCCACGTACCGGCCAGGAGTTCGGCTCACCGGTCGGTGCCGGCACCGGATGGCCGGGCGATCCGGCCACCCCGCAGACCCCCGTGGCGGGCGACGCCGCCGCGGTCGCCGAACTCGCCGAGCGCGCCGGCTCGATTCCCGAAATCGACGCTCTGGTCAGCGTCTGCCGGGCCTGCCCGCGGCTGGTCGACTGGCGCGAGGACGTCGCCGTCGTCAAGCGTCGGGCCTTTGCCGACCAACCGTATTGGGGGAGACCGGTGCCCAGCTGGGGGTCGGCGCGGCCCCGCTTGCTGATCGTCGGATTGGCGCCCGCCGCCCACGGCGCCAACCGGACGGGACGGATGTTCACCGGCGACCGCTCGGGCGACCAGTTGTACGCGGCGCTGTACCGGGCCGGGCTGGTGAACCAACCGACCAGCGTCGACGCCGCGGATGGCTTGCGGACCAAGCACATTCGCATCGTCGCGCCGGTGCGGTGCGCGCCTCCCGCCAACGCGCCGACGCCGCAGGAGCGCGACACCTGCTGGCCCTGGCTGCGGGCCGAATGGCGGTTGGTCTCCGCGGATGTTCGCGTGGTGGTGGCCCTAGGCGGATTCGGCTGGCAGATCGCGCTGCGGCTACCGGGCACCACGACCGGGCGAAAGCCCCGGTTCGGCCACGGCGTCGTCGCTGATCTCGCGCCCGGTGTACGACTGCTCGGCTGCTACCACCCAAGCCAGCAAAACATGTTCACCGGTAGGTTGACACCAGCAATGCTCGACGACGTCTTCCGTGACGCTAAGGAACTGGCAGGAATCAAGTGACCGACGTTCTGGTATCCGGCGCCAGCGTGGCTGGTGCGGCGGCCGCGTTTTGGCTTGGGCAGCATGGCTTTTCAGTCACCGTGGTGGAGCGCCATCGGGGGCCGCGGCCGGGCGGTCAGGCGATCGACGTGCGGGGGCCGGCGCTGACGGTGCTCGACCGGATGGGGCTGCTGGGCGCCGCCCAAAAGCGCAAGACGCAAATCCGGGGCTCGTCGGTCGTCGACCGTGACGGCAACGAGTTGTCCCGGGACACCGAGTCGACACCGACCGGTGGCGCCATCGACAGTCCCAACATCGAGCTGTTGCGCGACGATTTGGTCGAATTGCTTTACGGCGCAAGCCAATGGTCGGCCGAATACCTCTTCGACGACACCATCACCGCCCTGGACGACGACGGGACGGCGGTCCGCGTGACCTTCGAGCACGCCGCGCCGCGCAGTTTCGACCTGGTCATCGGCGCCGACGGATTGCATTCCAACGTGCGGCGTTTGGTCTTCGGGCCCGAAGACGACTTCATCGAGAGGCTGGGCACCCACGCGGCGATCTTCACCGTGCCCAATTTTCTGGACCTGGACTACTGGCAGATGTGGCACTACGGCGACTCCACCATGGCGGGGGTATACAGCGCGCGTAACAACGCCGAGGCGCGGGCCATGTTGGGCTTCATGGACACCGATCTGCGGATCGACTATCGCGACACCGAGGCCCAATTCGCCGAGCTTGCGCGGCGGATGGCCGACGACGGCTGGGTCCGTCCGCAACTGCTGGAGTACATGCGCAGCGCGCCGGACTTCTACTTCGACGAGATGTCGCAGATCAAGATGGATCGCTGGGCGCGGGGCCGGGTGGCGCTGGTCGGTGACGCCGGCTACTGCTGCTCGCCCCTGTCGGGCCAGGGCACCAGCGTCGCGCTGCTGGGTGCCTACATCTTGGCCGGCGAACTCAAGGCGGCCACCGAGGGCGAGACGCTCGACCATGCGGCCGGCTTCGCCAACTACCACCGCGAGTTCAGCGACTACGTCAAGCGCAACCAATGGCTGGTCGTGGACAACATTCCGGGCGGCGCGCCGATACCCCAGGAGGTGTTCGACCGCATCGTCGCCTCGATCACCCTCAAGGAGTACTGAGCCGAGCGGGAACGTTTGCCGGCCCGCGCGCGTTGACGCCAACGTGCGTCTTTCCGTCCTTGATCTCATCCCGGTGCGCACCGACCAGACCACCGGCGACGCGCTGGCGGCCACCGTGCAACTGGCCCAGGCCGCGGATCGGCTGGGCTTCACCCGCTACTGGGTCGCCGAGCACCACAACATGCCGTCGGTGGGTGCCACCAGCCCACCGGTGGTGCTCGCCTACCTGGCCGCGCAGACCGCGCAGCTTCGGCTCGGCTCGGGTGGCGTGATGCTGCCCAACCACGCGCCGCTGGCGGTCGCCGAGCAGTTCGCGCTGCTGGAGGCCGCCGCCCCAGGCCGCATCGACCTCGGCATCGGCCGCGCACCCGGCTCCGATCCGGTGACGTCGTATGCGCTGCGCGGCGGTCGGGACGATCGTGACATCGAGAACTTCCCGGAGTATCTCGACGACGTGGCGGCGCTGATGAGCGCTCGCGGCGTGCGGGTTCCGCTGCGCTCGGGTGACTACACCCTCAAGGCCACCCCGGCCGCGGCGGGCGAACCGCGGCTATGGCTGTTGGGTTCGTCGATGTACTCGGCGCATCTGGCCGCCGCCAAGGGGTTGCCGTATGTGTTCGCACATCACTTCTCCGGCAACGGAACCGAAGAGGCGCTCGAGGTCTACCGTGCGCGATTCAAGCCCAGCGAGCTGACCGCCGAGCCGCTGACCTTCCTGACGGTGAACGCCGCCGTGGCCGAAACCCGCGAGGAGGCAACGGCTTTGATGTTGCCCAACCTGCAGATGATGGCCCGGTTGCGGACCGGGCAGCCGCTCGGGCCGGTGCCGCTGGTCGAGGAGGCCGCGGTCGCCCAGTTGACCGGCCAGCAGCAGCGGATCGTGGAGAGCGGGCTGCAGCGCGCCGTCCTGGGGGCGCCGGCGGAGGCCGCCGAGCAGATCCGGGCACTGGCCGACCGGTTCGGCGTCGACGAAGTCATGGTCAACCCGGTGGCATCGGCGCGCCGCGGCACCGATCCCAGCACCGGCCCGGCGCGGGTCGCGACGCTGGAACTGCTGGCCAAAGAGCTGTTCTGACACCGCCGGCGGTGACGCTCACCCGTTGGACTGGCTCGGGTGCGGATTGGGTGCGTGGTTGGCGATCCAGTCCCGCAGGTCATCCGGCGGCAACGGCGGGGTGTGCACGAAGCCCTGGGTGATGGTGCAGCCATACCGGCGCAGGGCGTTCAGGGTGGCCTCGTTCTCGACCCCCTCGGCCACCAGGTCGGCGCCCAGATTGGACGCCAGCGCCACCGTCGAGCGCACGATGGCCACCGACCGCGCGTCGTGGGCCAAGCGCGCCACGAAAATCCGGTCGAGCTTCAGCTCGTCGACCGAAACCTCTTGCAGCCGAGCCAGAGACGACCAGCCGGTGCCGTAATCGTCGAGCGAGATCCGGATTCCCAGGCTCTGCAGCGCGGCGACGGTGTTGCGGGAACGCACCGAGTCCACCAGCGCGCTCTCGGTGATCTCGAGGATCAACGCCTCGGCGGGCAGGTCGTAATTGGCGAGCAGCCGCT
Organism: Mycobacterium sp. 1245499.0; assembly: GCF_001673615.1. Classification (NCBI taxonomy): domain Bacteria; kingdom Bacillati; phylum Actinomycetota; class Actinomycetes; order Mycobacteriales; family Mycobacteriaceae; genus Mycobacterium; species Mycobacterium sp. 1245499.0. The sequence continues at coordinate 12,379 of NZ_LZMG01000406.1, read as the reverse complement.
CGACGGTGCCGACGAGTTCGATGTCCAGCAGGTTGGTCGTCGACAGGTTCACCGCGACGGTGAGCGGCATGCCCTGCTCGCGCCAGGAGCGGACCTGCGCGAGAGCCATGCTCAGCGTGCGGTTGGAGATCTTGCGCATCAGCCCGGCGCGTTCGGCGACGGACAGAAACTCCTCCGGCAGCAGTGTCCCGCGGGTGGGGTGCTGCCAACGCAGCACCGCTTCGACGCTGTGGACGCTGCCGTCGCGGCCGTCGATCTTGGGTTGGTAATGCAATTGCAGCTCGTCGGTATCGAACAACGCCGTGCGTAATTCCTCGATCAGGCTGGGGTCGTTGTCGCGATACGCCTCGAACGAGGAGTCGTAGACCGCGATCTTGCTGCGGGCGGATTTGGCGTGCGCCATGGTGATTTCGGCGCGGCTGAGCAGCTCCTCGGGGGAGTCGCAGTGGTCCGGGCACAGCGCGATGGCGATGCGGGCGTCCACCTGCACGGTGATCGGGTCCAAAGCGATTGGCTCGCTGAGGGCTTCGAGCAGGCGACCCGCCGACGCGCTGGCGGCGGTGAGGTTGGCCCCATCCGACAGCAGCACGGCGAACTGGTCTTCCCCCACCCGCGCGAGCAGATCGTCACGACGGACGCAGCCGGCCAACCGGTTTGCGATGTGGCACAGCAGCTCGTCGCCGAACTGTCTACCGATGGAGTCGGTGATCTCGTGGAAATCGCTCAGGCTCAACAACAACAGCGCCCGGCGCGCGTGCGCCCGGGTCGGCATCGACGGGCTGTCCGGTGGCGGCGAAGCGCGCAACCCGGTCAGGGCCGTCGCCAGTGAGCGCCGGTTGGGCAGCGCCGTCAACTCGTCGGTCATGGCGAGTTTGTCGTTGGTCTCCAGCAGGCTGGCGTCCCGGAAGGTCAGCGCGAACCGCCCGGCCGCCACGACCAGGCTCAGCGCCGCCAGCGTCGCCGCGAGCCGCGAATGGTGGGCCAGGACGATCACGGCCAACGCGACCACGGCCGATGCCACCGGAGTGGCGTAGGGCGCGATCCGGCCTCGCGATGGCGGCGTGATCGACGACGATCTGGCCCAGCTCGCCATGGCGATCAGTAATGACGACGCGGCCCAGCAGGCATCCAGCAGGGATCCGCTCCGATACAAGCCGGCCGACGTCTCGAACAGATACGCCGCGTCCGCGAACGCAAACAGGACCAATCCGGCCACCAGCAGCGCCCAGCGAATCTCGTTGCGCCAGCCCAGGATCGGCAACATGCCGGCGGCCAGCGCGAGCAGCACCATATCGCTCCACGGATAGGCGATGCCCACCCACACCGTCGCCGGTGCGCGCACCGCGGCCGCCCCGATCGGACCCGCGGTCAGCGCCGCGGCCACCGCCGCCAACGTCAGGGCGCAGATGAGCGAGTCGAGCTGAACCGGGATCGGCAGCCGCTTGAGCCGTGCCCGCATGAGCAACAGCAGCCCGGCGTAGACGAAGGGGTAGTACGCGAGATACTCCGGATCGGCCACCGACGGGGATCGGCCGCTGGGCACCCACAGGGCATAGACGACGTCGCCCACGGCCGAGCACGCCATACCGGCGGCGATCAGCGCCCAGGCCAACCGGTCGGCCGGAACCCGGTACGCGCGTAGGGCGATCAGTCCGGCCGCCACCACGGTCAGCGCCGTGTACAGGGCGGCGGCGGAGAGGATGCCGTGCCCGGCATTGGGGCGGACAACGCTGGACACGGCGAAGGCGACCACCCCGATCGCCAGCAGCACCAGGGCGGTCCGGACGTCTCGTGGGGGCCAGCGGACGGCGTCGGGCGCATCCTCGGGCTGGGCCGCTGTGGCGTTCGCGACCTCGGAGGTGGTTCGGGACTCCGGCGGTGCCTGGCCGTCACCGCCAAGAGCGCGGGCCGCCACCGAGGGTCGGGTCGAACCCGGCGCCGGCGGAAACGCATACGGCAGCGGCAGGTCGGGCATGAAGCTGCGAATGCATTGTCCCCCTTCGCGTTTGGCGGCGTACATGGCCAAGTCCGCGTGGCGCAGCAGCTGATCGACCGTGCAGTTCGTCGCGCCGGTGGCCACCGTGAATCCGATGCTCGGCCGCACCGTGATCGGAATGCCCTCGATCAGGATGGCGCCGGTGAAGGCGTCGAGAATCCGATGCGCGGCCGCCTGCGATTCCTCGACGGAGGCTTCGATGACCGCCGCGAATTCGTCGCCGCCGAGCCGGGCGATGGTGCCCTGTTCCCCCAGCGCCGCGGTGAGCCGGCCGGCGACCCGGACCAGGAGTTCGTCCCCGGCCGGATGGCCCAGGGCGTCATTGACCGCCTTGAAGTTGTCGAGGTCCAGACACAACACCGCGATCGGGGTGCCGTCAGGGCGTCGCCGCGCGACGGCCTGGTCCAGTCGGTGCAGGAAAAGCGCCCGGTTGGCCAGGCCGGTCAGGTTGTCGCGGAAGGCCTCCCGCGCGACCTCCGACAGCAGATTCTGGTTCTCGACGAGGACGACGAACTGCCGCGCCAAGACGGCGGCCACCAGGATGCCGAGCGCGGCCAGCATCGGTTCGTGCATCGCGTTGCCCGCCGCATGTCCCCAGCCCACGGTTGCCGCCAGGATTAGCGGCAGGTAGGGCAGCCACAGGCGGGTGCGGAACTCGATCTCGTCCGGCGATGCCGGCGTGGGGTGCTCGTGCACGACGGCCGTTGCGCCCAGCGCCAGCATCGCCAGGCCGGCCACTCGTATCACGTCACCGACATCGCCGGTGTGATAGCTGCCGATGCCGGTGTAGAAGACCAGCATCATGTCGGCGACGCTGATCGTCGCGACGCCGGCGGCGACCAGGCTCCGGCTGGGCCGGTCGCCGGGGCGCGCCCGGGACAGCATCAGGATCGCCGTCGTCAGCAAGACGATGTCGTTGAAGATCTCCGCGAATGTCGCCAGCCGGGTGCCCGTCCGCTCCTGCAGCTGCGCTTCGACCACGAACACCCAGGAGATGACGAACAGCGAGGTCGCCACGATAAGACCGTCGAGCAGCAGCCGCCGGGGGCTGTTGCGGGATAGCTGGGACAGCAGCATCAGCGACACCATGGCGCCGACCGGCCATAGCAGCAGCACGATCTCGGAGGCCGCCGGGTGGGCGGCGTGTTCGACCTCCGGTCGCACGTCGTAGACCGCCCAGATGGTCTCGCCCACCGCCCAGCCGAGCAGGGCCGTTACCAGCGCCAGCCAGCCGTAACGCCGCCGTCCGGACGTGCGACGGGCCGCGCGACCGGCCAATGCCGCGGCGACAACCAGACACACCGCGATGACGAACTCGTTGACCGGCCGAGTCCCGTAGGGGCCGTGCCAGCCCCGCACCGACGACAGCAACAGCAGCAATTCGGCGACGCCGTATGCGGCGGCGAGCATCCAGCCGGCGCGGGGGGGCACCCCCGACCGCCGCCACGGACTTACCGCCCAGCGTTGCATCACCGCTCCAGCCGATCCCCTGCTGTGTGGCGAAGAATGAACAACTTCACCACGCGTTACTGGGCATTAAACCGCTGCTGATGTTCGCCAAGTGCGGCTTTTGCCAGGTTGGGGCGGGGTGCGGCCGTCGCCGTTGGGCTCAATCGGCCTGACTTGCATCGATGCGGGCCAGCGCGTTGCGCAGAATCTGGCCGGTGGCGTCCCGGTCGGGGTCGCGGCGCAGCAGCATTCCCTTGGCCACCGACAGCTTGTCGCCGTTACGGCGGGGCAGAACGTGCAGGTGGATGTGGAACACGGTCTGGAAAGCGGCGCGGCCGTCGTTGACAGCGATGTTGGTGGCGTCGGCCAGTTCGGTGGTCCGCGCGGCCCGGGCGATGCGTTGGCCCAGGGTAACCATCCCGGCCAGGGTCTCCGGCGCGGTGTCGGTGAGATCGACGCTGTGCCGTTTGGGCAGCACCAGCGTGTGGCCACGGGTGAACGGGCGGATGTCGAGGATGGCCAGGTAGTCGTCGTCTTCGTAGATCCGGATGGCCGGGGCTTCGCCGGCGACGATCGCACAGAACACGCAGGACATGTCGCCCACGGTACTGGCTGCTTCGCCATGGCCACGCCGAGACCATCCGGGGCCTGCCTCGAATCGCGGGATACGCTGCCGCGGTGAACGATCTCGCGTTCGCCGGCGCGGCGGCACAAGCGCGCATGCTGGCCGACGGTGAACTGACCGCGCCGGAGTTGCTCGAGGTCTACCTGGAGCGGATAGCGCGGCTGGACAGCCAGCTGCGGTGCTACCGCGTGGTGCTCGCCGATCAAGCTCGTTACGAGGCCGCCGCGGCGCAGGAGCGGCTGGACGCGGGCGAGCGGCTGCCGTTGCTCGGCGTGCCGGTGGCGATCAAAGACGACGTCGACGTCGCCGGGCAGGTGACGACGTTCGGCAGCGGCGGACACCGGCCCGCCGTCACCTCCGATGCCGAGGTGGTGCGCCGGCTGCGCGCCGCGGGTGCGGTGATCATCGGCAAGACCAATGTGCCCGAGCTGATGATGCTGCCCTACACCGAGTCGATGACCTTCGGCGCCACCCGCAACCCGTGGAACCCCACCCGCACCCCGGGCGGCAGCAGCGGGGGAAGCGCCGCCGCGGTCGCCGCCGGGTTGGCGTCGCTGGCCTTGGGATCCGACGGGGGCGGCTCGATTCGCATCCCGGCGACGTGGTGCGGGCTGTTCGGCTTGAAGCCGCAGCGCGACCGGGTGTCGTTGGAACCGCACGACGATGCCTGGTACGGGCTGAGCGTCAACGGCCCGATCGCGCGCACGGTGCTGGACGCGGCGGTGTTCCTGGATGCGACGTCGACGGTGCCCGGTCCCGAAGGGGAGTTCGTGACGGCGGCGGGCCGCAGCCCTGGCCGGTTGCGAATTGCGTTGAGCACCAAGGTGCCAACCCCGTTGCCGGTCCGGGTGGGCAAGGCGGAGCTGACGGCGGTCGAGCAGGCCGGTGCGCTGCTGCGCGATCTCGGCCATGACGTCATCAGGGCAGATCCCGAGTATCCGGCCTCGGCGATGTTCGCCAACTATCTGCCCCGATATCTGCGCGGTATCTGCGACGACGCGGACGCGCTGGCCCATCCGGAACGCCTGGAGGCGCGCACCCGCAACATCGCCCGCCTCGGTTCGTTCTTTTCGGACCGGCGGATGGAGGCGATCCGGGCCAACGAGGATGGCGTGGTCTCGCGGATCCAGGCGATCTTCGACGACGTCGACGTCGTCGTCACGCCCGGCACGGCGACGGGCCCGTCGCGCATCGGCGCCTATCAACGCCGCGGTGCGGTGTCGACGCTGCTGAGGGTCGGTCGATACGTTCCCTACCAACAAGTTTGGAACCTGACCGGGCAGCCCGCAGCGGTGGTGCCGTGGGACCTCGACGGCGACCGCCTGCCCTTGTCGGTCCAACTCGTCGGCAGGCCATACGACGAGGCGACGCTGCTGTCGCTGTCGGCGCAGATCGAAGCCGCCCGACCGTGGGCCCTGCGGCGACCGCCGGTGTCATAGCCGCCGCGCCGATTGGCGTAGTACTGGCCGGCCACCAACGATTGCGAGCCCAGGATCAGTGTCCGGGCTCGCTCATCGACGACCGGCGGGAATCCCCGCAGCGGCGGTGCGTTCATCACCCCACATCCTGGCTGGCCCGCGTTGTAGGTTGACGAACGTGCAGGACGGGGCCGACCAGAACATCGACGATTTGCTCGAGGGTCTCGAGGGAACCGCGCGCATCGAGCGCGCCGAATTGGTGCGGTGGCTGCTCGAGCAGGGCATCACCACCGAGGAGATCCGCACCACCAATCCGCCCCTGCTGCTGGCCACCCGCCATCTGATCGGCGATGACGGCACCTACGTGTCCACCCGGGAGATCAGCGAGACCCACGGCATCGACCTGGGGCTGTTGCAGCGCGTGCAGCGCGCGATCGGCCTGGTTCGCGTGGACGACCCCGACGCGGTCGTTCACATGCGCGCCGACGGCGAAGCCGCCGCCTTCGCCCAGCGATTCGTCGAGCTGGGGCTGGATCCCGAGCAGGTGGTTCTCGTGGTTCGGGTGCTGGCCGAAGGCCTGTCGCGGGCCGCCGAAGTCATGCGCTACACGGCGCTCTCGGCGATCATGCGGCCGGGTAACAGCGAGCTCGAAATCGCCAAGGCGTCAAAGGCTTTGGTGGGACAGATCGCGCCCATGCTCGGCCCGATGATCGAGCACATGTTGTTCATGCAGCTGCGCCACATGATGGAAACCGAGGCGATCAACGCCGCGGAGCGGGCCGCCGGCGAGCCGCTGCCCGGGGCGCGCCAGATCACCGTTGCCTTCGCGGATCTGGTCGGCTTCACCCGGATCGGTGAGGCGGTGTCGCCCGAGGAACTGGGACATCTGGCCAACCGGCTGGCCATCCTCGCCCGGGACATGACGGTGCCGCCGGTGCGGTTCATCAAGACCATCGGTGACGCGGTCATGTTCGTCTGCCCTGATCCGCTGCCGCTGCTCGACGTCATCGTCAAGCTGGTCGAGGCCGTCGACACCGACAATGACTTCCCCCGGCTGCGGGCCGGGGTGGCCTCCGGCATGGCGGTCAGCCGGGCCGGCGACTGGTTCGGCAGCCCGGTCAACGTGGCGAGCCGCGTCACCAACGTGGCGCGCCCGGGCACGGTCCTGGTCGCGGATTCGGTCTGGGACGTTATCGGCGACAGCGGTGAGTTCTCCGGTTCATTCGCCGGCGCCCGGCGCCTCAAGGGCATCAAGAACGAGGTGAAGCTCTTCCGCGTGCGGCGCGGCGACGGCGACTGACGGGCCCGCGCTGCCCGGGCGAGAAAGGTGCCCGACGCATGGGCAGGCCCGGTGCGACTCTAGGGGGCGTTTGACGACGTCTTATGCGTGTCCTACGCGGCCGGATTCCTACCCCGTGTTCCAGCGCTTCGAATTGGTCGCTTCCCGGGCCTGCTTCGCTAACCAAAATACGCCGACCAACAGCGCGGATCAACGGTTTTCCGGGGCGGTCCGCGTCGTGGAGAAACGCTTGCGACGGCGTGGCGACACCCGCCCACACGTCCGCGCCGGTGGGTCGTTTCGCTGCCGGTGAAAGGCGGTTCCCTGACAGGTGTAACGGTGTAATCATGTAATCATGAAAGCCCATCACACACAAAGGCGGTACGGCCGCCCCGGCGGCTGGCAGCAAGCCCAGCAACCCGACGCCAGCGACGCCGCGGAGTGGTTCGCCGGACGTCTCCCGGAAAGCTGGTTCGACGGCGACCCCACGGTGGTCGTCGACCGCGAAGAGATCACCGTCATCGGCAAGCTCCCGGACCCGGACAGCGCGGAAGGCGAAGCGAGCGAGGCTCGCGCGGCCGGACGGGCGTCGCGGTTCCGCGAGGACACCCGCTCGGAGCGCATGCGCATCGCCGACGAAGCGCAGGATCGCTACGGCCGCAAGGTCTCCTGGGGTGTCGAGGTCGCTTCCACGGCCGGCACCGAGCGAATCCTGTTCACCCACATCGCCGTACCGGTCATGACGCGGCTGAAGCAACCCGAACGCCAGGTGCTCGACACGCTGGTGGACGCCGGCGTCGCCCGGTCCCGCGCCGACGCTCTGGCCTGGTCGGTCAAGCTGGTCGGCGAGCACGCCGAAGAGTGGCTGGCCAAACTGCGCGGCGCCATGTCGGCCGTCGACGACCTACGCGCGCAGGGCCCCGATCTGCAGTCCTGACAAGGCCGTAGCGCCTCAGCCCTCGGGCTTCTCGCTGTCGATCTTGGCGACGATCTTGTCGGCGATCTGGGCGCCCTGATCGCTGATGTGGTACCCGCAGGCGTTGATGTCGACGACCACGTTGTTGGCCACGCTGAGCGCGCGCTGGCACTCCCAGCCGTCGGCGCCCTCCTGGGTGTCCATCAGCGTGATCTTCGGTGGACTGCCCTGAAGCTGCGCGAACGTCCACCGATAGGTCTTGCTCTTGTTGGTGACGGTCACCGTCTTGCCGGCGCAGCCTTTCCACTTGTCCGCGGAGGTCTGCACGAAACTCTTGGCCTTGTCGGCGGAGGGAAACAGCACCACGGCCTGGTTGACCCAGTGGTCGTAGTTGTCGCCCGCCTCCGAGGACACCAGGCCGCTGACCGCCGAGTAGCCGGTGCCCGCATAGACCGGGTCCTGCGTGGTGTACAGCGCCCCCTGGCAATCGGGCGCGGAGACCGTCACCGAGGAGCTGTCCGTCGACGTGATGGGTTTGCCCGGCTGCATCGACGACGAGCCCATCACACCGTTGATGTCGGCCGGGCCGAGCAGCAGGCCGCTGAGGCGTTCGGGGCCCAGCGGGGCGGCCTGCGGTGGTTCCGGCTTGGGGCGAACGACAAGCCAGATGCCGACCCCGGTCGCGATCACGACGAGCACCACGGCGACGGCCGCGATGATCGGCCAGATCGAGCGGTGCGGTTTGGGCGGGGGCTGACCCCAGGGCGTCGAACTGGTGAACTGGGGCGGCGCGCCCCAGTTGGCATTGGTGCCTTGGTAATACGGCTGACCGGCCGCCGGGATCGGCCCGCTGGTCGGGGTCCACGCCTGACCGCCGTGCGCCGGTATCGGACCGGAACTGGGGGCCGACGGCGGGTCGAACGGCGACGGCGGCGGGGTGTTGAACGTCGGCCCGAACGGCTGCGGGGGCGCCGCGGCGGCGTGGGCTCCCGCGCCGGGGTAGTCGGCGGCGGGCAGTGCGGCTTCCTGGCTGCGGCGCAAGATGGTGGCGGCGCGGTCCTGGTCGGGGTTGCTCAACGCTTCCTTGGCGGCCAGGGCCAGATCACCCGCGCTGGCATAGCGATCCTCCGGCTTCTTGGCCATGCCGCGGGCGATCACCACATCGAAGGCCTTCGGGACCCCTGGGCGCTGCGCGCTGGGCGCGGGAATTGGGTCCATCATGTGAGCGGAGACCAGCACCCCGGCGCTGTCGGCGCGGTAGGGCGGCGTGCCGGTCAAGCACTCGAACAGCACGCAGGCCAGCGCGTAGATGTCGGCGCGATAGGTGACTTCCGCGTCCGAAAACCGTTCTGGCGCCATGTATTTCCAGGTGCCGACCGCGGTGCCGAGCTGCGTCAGCTTCTCGTCGGTGGTGGCGCTGGCGATGCCGAAGTCGACCAGGTAGGCGAAGTCGTCGCGGGTGATGAGAATGTTCTGCGGTTTGATGTCGCGGTGCATCACCCCGGCGGCGTGCGCGGCATCGAGCGCCGACGCGATCTGGGTGATGATGGCGACCGCGCGCGGTGGAGTCAGCGGGCCGAAGCGTTTGAGCACGCTGTCCAGGTCGGTGCCCTCGACCAAACGCATCTCGAGAAACATCTGGCCGTCGATTTCGCCGTAGTCGTGCACCGGCACCACGTGCGGTTCCTGCAAACGACCGGCGGTGCGGGCTTCGCGTTTCAACCGCTCGCGAAACACCGGGTCCCGGCTGAAGCTTTCGGACAGGAGTTTGACCGCGACCGTCCACTCTTTGACGGTGTGTTCGGCCTCGTAGACCTCACCCATCCCACCGCGGCCCAGCAGCCGCTTTAGGTGGTAGGGGCCAAACATCGACCCCGCCCGTGAGGACTGCTCGTCACTCATTCCTCATCCTTCCAACCCAACCCCTAGCCTGCCGGTCTCGTTCGAGACTTTGCGGGCAGACACACGATCGCAACCCGTGACTGAGCAATCATGACGGTAAGCGCGCAGGCGTCCCACCGCACGATAACGGGAACAATCGCCGCGCGTGTCAGCGCGGGTCGGCTCGCCGTGCTCTCAGGCCTCGTCTTCGTGGTCAGCGGCGACCTGGAAGGTGAATTCGTGGTCGCAGATCCGCACGCGGTCGCCGTCCCGCAGGGCGGCTGCGGAACGGATCCGTTGCTCCCGCACGTGCACGCCGTTCGAGGACCGCAGGTCGTCGATGATGTAACCGTTTCCGGTGTCGACGATGACGGCATGATGCCGGCTGACCTTGGGGGAGTCGAGCACGATGTCGTTGTCGCCTAGCCGCCCAATGGTTGTCGATCCCCGCAGCGGATAACTGCGTCCGGACACCTCGTGCAGATAAGCGGCCACCTTGTCGTCGGTCGGGTAGTGCTCAAGCACGGTGATCGCGACCGCCGCGGTCGTCATGGCGTTCTTCTTCACGTCCAGCGGCTCTTGGCGCAGGATCTGGTCGTTGAGGGCGCGCAGGTTCTGGCCGGGGTCGATCCCGAGGTCATCGGCCAGCGATTTCTGCACGCGCCGATAGGCCGCCAACGCGTCGGATTGGCGGTCGGCGAGGTAGTAGGCGGTCATCAATTGGGCCCACAGCTGCTCGCGGTAAGGATGCTCGGCCGTCAGGGCTTCCAGTTCGGTGATCACGGTAAAGGCGCGTCCGCAGGCAATTTCGGCCTCGGCCTGCGCGGTGTGAGCCAGGATCTTCTCCTCGACCAGCGACGCGGTGAAGGCGTCGACGAAGCGAAGGCCGTCCAGGTCCTCGAGCACCGGGCCGCGCCATTCGGCCAGGGCGGCCGAAAGGTGCTGACTGGCCTGCTCGAACCGGCCGGCGGCCGCCGCCTGCACGCCAGCGGTCTTCTCGGCGATGAACCGGCCCAGATCGCAACGGTCGTTGGCGACGTTGAGCCGGTAACCCGGCGGTGCCGCGACCAGCACCGTGCGCGGGTCGATGCCGGCACCGGTCAGCAACTTTCGCAGGTTGGACACGTAGGAGTGGATGCTGGCCCGCGCCCCCGACGGTGGCGACTCGTCCCACAGGGCGGTGATGAGCCGGTCGACGCCGACCGGGTTGTTGCGGTTCATCAGCAGCATCGCCAGCACCGCCCGCTGTTTGGGTGTGCCCAGCGGCACCAGGGTGCCGTCGACGCTCATCTCCAACGGTCCGAGCAGACCGAATTCGAGACGCTTGTCCGCCATCCCGCCTACCAGCCTTTCCGCGTCCGCGGCGTCGGATGCCCTGAGCTCACCATTGTGATTGTGACGCCAAGCGGGCGGATTCGTTACGAATCACGAGAAACCGTCGAGCTCGGACGGCATGTCGTCCAACCATGGCGCCAGCGCGGCGCCGCACCCGGCGCCGGAGGCTGAAATGTGTTCGCACCCAGGGCGATAGTGGGTGCGTCGCACGAATTGAATTGCACCGCCGCCACATATCGGCCACGCGACGCGCTCCGCTCGGTGTTGCGCGCCGCGTGAACCGAATCGCCGGCGGTGACTAGGTGGTGACGACCATCAACTCGTTGCTGGTGTCCCAGGACTCGACGAACAGCTTGATCGGGATTTGCTCGTTGCGGCCTTCGGGTGTGCCGCTGTCGTTGAGGTGGACGATGCCGGCGACGGTGTCGACGCCGGTCACCACCACGGCGTGGTTGGACTCCGGGCGGCCGTCCTTGCCCTTGTCTTCGACGGGCTGGTGCCAGATCAGCTCGGCGTTGAGGCTGACGATCACCTTGTGACCGCCGCCGAGCGCCCGCTCGAGAGCGGCCATTCCGGCCGGGGTGCCGGTTTGCGCGGCGTCGTCCTTGTCGCTGAGGACGGCGCCGATCTTGTACTGGGCGAGCAACTCGGGAATGTCCGCCGTGTTCGCGCCCATTCCGGATTCCGGGTTGCCGGTGGCGGCGGGCTTGGTGTAGATCGAGCCGGGATGCGCAATGCTGGGCGTCGATTGGGCCTTGGCGATGATGTCGTGCTCCGAGGGCGCCACGCCGGTGATCTCGCCGATGACATCGGCACTCGACATCAGCACGCAGTCGTCGTACTGCTGCTGGCGCCAGAATTGGGCGGCGGCGGTCGGGTCGCCGTAGGTGAGTTGGGACGCTGCGGCGCCGGCCGGGGCCGCCACACCGAGCGCGACCGCGCCGGCGGCCACCGCGAGGGTCAGGGTCTTGGCGATGTTGGCGGTCGTCATGGTGTGCCTCTTCTCGTCTCTGGCCGCGTGGGTCGGGGCTGGGCGGGTGTTGAGAAGAGCTTCGAACGTGCGCCTGTTGGACTTCTCTACGAATCCTTGGAGCCGTGCGGGGCGTCGGCTCCCACGGCCGATGGGGGATTCCGACTTTCGAAATCCCCCATGGTGGGTCGTTATTCGCCTAGGCGGGCTGACCGGAGAATTGCGGGCAATAGGCCTGGGTGGCCGCCAAGACCACGTGGGCCGCCTGCGGCGGCGTCAGGCTGGTGTGCCGGAAGATGTCGACGGTGACCGCGGTCGGCGTCTGGCCGGCGGCGAGTTCGGTGCAGACCGCCGACGCGGCGTTCCTGGGCCAGATGCAAAGCCTCGGCGTCACTTTCCCGTCCACCCAAGCCGCCGTGCAGACGGGCCACCAGGTCTGCACCGAGCTCGCCGCCGGCCAGACGCCGACCGCGGTCATCGTCGACATCGTGGGGGACACCAGCCTGACGC
>NZ_LZMG01000405.1:0-21233 GCF_001673615.1 Mycobacterium sp. 1245499.0 | reverse complement strand
CAGCACGCCTTTAGGGCGACTCGTGGTGCCCGACGTGTAGAGCACCATGCGCACGGAGTCGGGATCCAGCGCCGGCAGCGCAGCGGCGTCGGAGGGCGGCTGCTGCAGCAGTGACCCGTACGGTGTGTGCGGACCGGCGTCACCGCGCAGCACCACCACCTCCGGCGCGCTGCTCATTGGCGTCGTCACGCGTTCGATCATCGCCGCGTAGTCGTGGCCGCCGTAGTTTTGCGGGACGAAAAGCAGTGCGGTGCCGGCATCGTCGAGGATGAAGCGCAGGTCGTGGTCGCGCAGCGACGGCAGGATCGGGTTCACCACCATCCCGGCGAGGGTTGCGCCCAGGTAGATGACGGCGGACTCGTGCCAGTTCGGCAGCATGAACGACACGACGCTGCCCGTCGGCATGCGCGCCGACAGGGCGACCGCGAGCGCGTTGGCCTGGGCGTAGAGCGTGGCGCAGTCCATCCGAGTATCGCCGTCCACCAAGGTGATTCGCCGGGGAGAGGCCTGGGCGGCCGCGCGCAGCGCGTCGGCCAGCGTGGTGTGCACCCATAAGCCGCGCCGGTATGCCTCCGACGCATAGGGCGCGTGGGCCCTCACCGCGGCCTCATCCGGGGCGGCCTATTCATCGACGCGACGCATGGTCATCGCGTACCGAAACCTCGACGACAGGTGGGTGTTGATCGTCACCTGGGCCACCTCACCGTCGGAGGTCGTGTAGGTGCGCCGCATCTGCAGCGCGGCCGTCCCCGCTTCCGCACCGAGTCCGTCGGCCAGTTCGGGTGACAGCAGGACGGCGGCGATCTCCTGGTGCAACTGGGCGACGCTCACGCCGAACAGATCCTCGATCAACGGAAAGATCGGGCCGACGTGGCGCTGCAGCAGCCTGCCGACGGCGGCGAAACTGCGGTTGATGTAGTACTCCGTTCGGCACATCGGCACCGACGCGCCGTCGGCCTGCCGATAACCGCGCACCGACAACCACTGGGAGCCGGCCTCGAGACCGGTGCGAGCGGCGAGCTCGTCATCGATCGTCACCATCGCGTTGGATTCGATGGTCAGTTGCGCGCCGGCAGCGAACGCGAGCAGGTCGTCGATCGACAGCGCGTCCTGGGCATAGGAACTCGACGCCGGCCGGGGTACCACCCGGGTGCCCGCCCTCGGCCGGGATGCGACCAGATTGTCCTCGCGCAGCCGGCGCAGTGCCTCGCGGATGGTGTAGCGGCTCACCGCGAAGCGCTCGCACAGCTGGTGTTCGGTGGGCAATTGCGACCCCACCGGGTAGACGCCGTCGACGATCTCCTTGCGCAGCGTGCGCGCGATCTGGAGGTAGCGGTGGTCGCCGGCCACGGCCTGGGGCATCAGGGACCGCCCGGGGTCGGGCGCAAGGCCAGCACGCTGCCGTCGCCGTCGGCCGAGACGTACAGCGTCCCGTCGCCCGCGGCGGTGATGCCGGCGAACGGGCCCTGCGGCCCGGAGAACGGCGGCATCCCGCGCAGCGGTTTGGGCGTCACACCCGGCGGGGGACCAACCGGCAGACCGGATGCGATGGTTCGCCGCGCGTTGGTGCTCAGGTCGAACGCGACCAGCTCCTTGGCGCCGGCGTCGACGACGTAGAGCACTTCTCCGCGGACCAGAATGCCCTGGGGCCGTTGCAGATCGGCGACGACCGTGTCGGGGCTCGAGCCGTTCACCCGCACCACCCGGCCGGCTCCGGCCTCCGCCACCAGGGCGGACCCGTCCGCGCCGATCGCGACGCCGACCGGGTCGCGCAGCCCGGTCGCCAGCACCTCGACGCCGCCGGACTTCCATGACAGCACTCGCCCGGTGCCCAGCTCGGCGAACACCACACCGCCCGGGCTCAGGGCCACACCGTAGAGCTGGTCGAAACCGTCTGCGAGCACATCCGTTTCGTTGGCCTCCGGCCGATACCGGCCGACTTGGCCGCCGGAGGTCGTCACGACGAACTCACCGGGCCCGCTCGCCGCAATGCCGCGCAGGAATCCGGGGTATCCGGGGCTGAACAACATCCCGGCGGTGTGCAGGGACCCGTCGGGCAGGGCGACGTAGAAGTACGTGCCGTCGGCGATGTAGAGCTGCCCGTCGTGGCCCACCGCCAGATCGAGCGGCCAGTTGAGGCCGCCCGCCAGTACGGATTGCGTTGTGCCGTCCGGGTATATCTCGGTGATCTCGCCGGTGAAGTTGGAAACGAACAACCGATCGCCGACGAAGGTGCAGTTGTCCAGCCCCGGGTTCAGCTGGGCGATCAGGCGCTGTTCGCCGCTGCGCGGATCGATGCGCAGCACCTGTCCGGTTGCCACCTGCGTCGAGACGATGTGGCCCTGGGCGTCGAACTTGACCGAATCGGGCACACCGAGACCGGTTGCCACGCATTGCGGTTCGCCCCCGTCGGGGTCGACGCGCCAGATTTCGTTGGCCCCCATCACCGGGAAGTACAGCAGCCCGTCCGGGCCGACCTCCATCGCGTTCGGTGAGGGCACGTTCTCCAAGAGCACCCGTGGTGGCCCGCCAGCCAGGTCGAATTCCAGCAGCCGTCCGCCTTCACGGCATTCACCGATGAACAACCGGTCCCGATAAAAGGTGATCCCGTTGGCCGACGGCACGTCGTCGCGCAGGACGCGCGTTCGGCCGCCGGTGTCGCGCACGCTGACCCGGCCGTCCATCACCTCGGTGGCGTAGAGGTTGCCGGCGGCGTCGAACGCGACGTCGTCGGGCGCCACGATGTCGCCGCCCTTGGGGCTGGCGGTCACCAGTTCCCCGGTGCGGTGGTCCAGCGCGCTGATCTGGCTGCCGGTCACCTGGGCGATGTAGATGCGACCGTCCGGGCCGGTGCGCAGACCGTTGGCTCCGAAGAGCCGGCTGGGCGCGGTGACCCGTTCGAGCTCCCAGCCCTCGGCGACGTCGATGCGATGCGCCATCGGGTACCGCGATGGCTGCGTTGAGATGGGCATGGCTCGCCGAGGTCCTTCCGTCAGCCGTTTGGCTGGACGCTATCAATTCCCCCTAGTCCAGACAATAGCCGCCAAAGCGCGGCGAACCGACCTTGACAGCGAAGTCCACCGATCGGAATAGTGTTCTCCAACGGACAGAATGCGATATTTTGTCCGGACAAAAGATCAATGATCCCGCCCTGGGTGGCGCGACGCCCGGCGGCAGGGGAAAGCAGGTCATGGCGGATCACGGGGATCTCCTAGGACTCGACGGGCGCGTCGTCGTGGTTTCCGGCGCCGGTGGCGGTGGCATCGGCACGACCGTCACGGCCATGACCGCCCGGGCCGGGGCCACCGTGATCGCGGTGAGCCGGTCGAAGGAAAACCTCGACGAACACATCGCCCCGCTGGCACAGCAGGGCCTGCCCGTGCTGCCCCTCGCCGCCGACGCGTCGACCGACGAGGGCATCGCCGCGGTGCTCGACCACGCGCGCCGCGCCGGCGGCGACCTGTACGGGCTGGTCAATGTCGCCGGCGGCGCCGAGCCGTCGACGTGGATGCCGTCCACCCGGGTGGCGCGCGGTGACTGGCGCAAGATCTTCGCCGACAACCTCGAAACGGCCTTCTTCATGAGCCAGGCCGTGGCG
Organism: Mycobacterium sp. 1245499.0; assembly: GCF_001673615.1. Classification (NCBI taxonomy): domain Bacteria; kingdom Bacillati; phylum Actinomycetota; class Actinomycetes; order Mycobacteriales; family Mycobacteriaceae; genus Mycobacterium; species Mycobacterium sp. 1245499.0. The sequence goes on along the minus strand of NZ_LZMG01000405.1, from coordinate 17,635 downwards.
GGCGAGCTCGTCGCGCAGCACCAGCCGGGATCGATCGTGTCGATCTCCTCGATCAGCGGCATGAACACCGCGCCGTTCCACATCGCCTACGGCACGGCCAAGGCCGCGATTGTGGCGATGACCCGCACGATGGCACTCGAGTTGGCGGTGGCTGGCATTCGGGTCAATGCCGTCGCGCCCGGCGTCACCGAGACGGCGGCCTCGCGCACGTACGTCGACGAGGATCCCGATCGCGACCGGCAGGCGATCGCAATGGGCCGCCGCGGCCGGCCCGAAGAGCAGGCCGGCGCCATCCTGTTCCTGCTCTCGAAGATGTCGAGCTACATCACCGGCCAGACGCTGCTCGTCGACGGCGGGCTGGACCTCAAGTGGAGCCACCTCGGCGCAGACAACACTTCGCTATTCCTCAAGGACGAATCCTTCCGCGCGGCAATCAGGAGGATGTGATGACCGATCTGGCCAAGGGCGCGAATCCCGAAGCGCCCGAGGAACTCTCGGCACCGATGACCATCGGCGTGGAGGCCTACATCTCCGAGGACTACGCCCGCGCCGAGCGGGACAAGCTGTGGCGCAAGGTATGGCAGCAGGTGGGCCGGGTCGAGGAGCTGCCGGAGGTGGGTAGCTACTTGACCTACGACATCCTCGACGATTCGATCATCGTGGTCCGCACCGGCGCAGCAGAGTTCCACGCGCACCACAACGTGTGCATGCACCGCGGCCGCCGGCTGATCGACACCCCCGACGGCGCCAAGAACGCCTGCGCGCGTACCCGAAAGTCGTTCGTCTGCGGCTTCCACGGCTGGACCTACGGCCTGGACGGCGCGTGCACCCATATTCGCGAACAGCAGGACTGGCAGGGCACGCTCACCCCCGACAACACCCACCTGCGTCCGGTGCGGGTCGATACCTGGGGTGGCTGGTTGTGGATCAACATGGACCCCGACTGCGAGCCGCTCGCCGATTTCCTGTTCCCCGCCGCGAAGATCCTCGACCCGTTCGGGCTGGAGAACATGCGCTACAAGTGGCGCAAGTGGCTCTCGTTCGATTGCAACTGGAAGGTCGCGCTGGAGGCCTTCAACGAGACCTACCACGTCTACACCACACATCCCGAGTTCAACAGGTTCGGCGAGTTCAAGGGGTGGGCGAAAGCCCAAGGCAAGCACAGCCACATCGGCTATGACGCGCCCGAGGACATGGAGGCCACCAAGTCCAAGATCCGGCTCGGCATCGGCGCCGATCCCCGCGTGTCGACCGCCGAGATGCAGGTGTACACGATGGAGGAAACCAACGCCACCACCACCCAGACGCTGGTGAACGCCGCCAAGCGACTGGTCGACGAGCTGCCCGAGGGGACACCGGCCGACAAGGTCCTCGAGCACTGGCTGGCCTCGGCGCGCCGCGACGACGAGGCCCGCGGCGTGATCTGGCCGACGATCCCCGCCGACATCCTGGGGCAGGCCGGGACCGCATGGCAGATCTTCCCGAACTTCCAGATCGGCCAGGGCCTGACCAGCGCGCTGTGCTACGGCGCGCGACCGCATCCCAGCTACAACCCGGACAAGTGCATCTTCGAGGTGTCGGTCTTCGAGCTGTACCCCAAAGGCCAAGAGCCGCAGACGGAATGGGAATACACTCCGGTCGGGGACCCCAGGTGGCGATCGGTGCTGCCGCAGGACTTCTCCAACATGGCCGCCGTGCAGCAGGGCATGAAGTCTTTTGCCTTCCCCGGCACCAAGCCCAACCCGTACCGCGAGCGCAGCACGGTCAATCTGCACTACCAGTTGTCGAGGTACATGGGCACCGGTGAGCCCCGAGAGCTTTCAGACAAGGAGCGCCCCCAGGCATGACCCCTGAGATGGAAAAGCACCAAGACGGTTGCGGGCCCACCCAGACACCCGAGGACGTCGACATCGACGCGCTGCGCGAGAAGTACGCCCGGGAGCGCGAAAAGCGGCTGCGCAAGGAAGGTTCCAAGCAGTACATCGAGTTGGAGGACGACTTCGCCGGCTACTACGAAGTCGACCCGTACACACCCGTGTCCCCGCGCGAGCCGATTCGCGAGGACATCGACGTCGCGGTGCTGGGCGGTGGCTTCGGGGGCCTGCTGTCGGCGGCCTACCTCAAGAAAGCGGGCGTCGACGACGTCCGCGTCATCGAACTCGGCGGCGACTTCGGCGGCGTCTGGTACTGGAACCGTTACCCCGGCATCCAGTGCGACAACGAATCATACTGCTACATACCACTTCTCGAAGAGCTAGATTTCATGCCGTCGAAGAAATTCGCTGACGGCGCCGAGATCTACCAGCACTGCCGCAACATCGGCAAGCACTTCGGCCTCTACGATTCGGCGATCTTCTCCACCCAGGTCCGCGACCTGCGGTGGGACGAAGAGATCAAGCGCTGGCGGATCAGCACCAACCGCAACGACGACATCCGCGCCCGCTTCGTCGTGCTGGCCTCGGGCCCGTTCCACCGCCCGAAGCTGCCCGGCATTCCCGGAATCAAGGACTTCAAGGGCCATGCGTTCCACTCGTCGCGGTGGGACTACGACTACACCGGCGGCGACACCAACGGCAACCTGCACAAGCTCGCCGACAAGAAGGTCGCCGTCATCGGCACCGGCGCCACCGCGATCCAGATCGTCCCGTTCCTAGCGCGAGACGCCCAGCACCTCTACGTTTTCCAGCGCACCCCCTCGACGGTCGACGAGCGCAACAACGCGCCCACCGACCCGGAATGGGTGAAGACCCTGCGGCCGGGCTGGCAGCGGGAGCGCCAGCGCAACTTCCACTCCTGGACGTTCGAGGGCATGGCGCTGGGCCAGCCGGATCTGGTGTGCGACTTCTGGACCGAGCTCGGACGCAACACCGCCGCCCGGGTGCTCGCCCTGCCCGACCCCGCGGCCATGACGCCCGAGCAGTTCATGGCGATTCGGGAGGAAGAGGATTACAAATTGATGGAGCGGCTGCGCCGCCGCATCGACGCTCTGGTCGAGGATCCGCAGACCGCCGAGGCGCTCAAGCCCTATTACCGATTCCTGTGCAAGCGGCCGCTGTCCAACGACGAGTACCTGCCGATGTTCAACCGGCCCAACGTCACCCTCGTCGACGTCTCCGATTCCAAAGGCGTGGAACGCATTACCGAAAAGGGCTTGGTCGCCAACGGTATCGAGTACGAGGTCGACTGCATCATCTACGCCAGCGGCTTCGAGATCACCACCGAGATCAGCCGCCGCTACTCGATCGAGGCCATCCAGGGACGCGACGGGCTGTCGCTGTTCGACTACTGGAGAGACGGCTACAAGACGCTGCACGGGATGACCAGCCGAGGATTCCCCAACCAGTTCTATACCGGCTTCACCCAGGTCGGCATCTCCGCCAACATCGCGGCCAACTACGAGCTGCAGGGCGAGCACATCGCCTACATCATCGCCGAGGCGCTGAAGCGCGGAGCCACCACCGTGGAACCCAGCCAAGCGGCGCAGGAGCAGTGGTGCGCGACGATCCGGGAAACCGCGATCGACAATTCGGCGTTCGACGCCCAGTGCACGCCCGGCTATTACAACAACGAAGGCGGTGGCGGGGGCGAGGGGATCCGGTCGCACCTGGGCGAGCCGTACGGCCCCGGCTTCTACGCGTTCGAGGACCTGTTGCGGGTCTGGCGCGACAAGGGGGAGCTGGAAGGGTTGGTGCTGGGCGCTTGACCGAAACCGTTGCGCCCCAACTTCGATTCGACGACCGCGTCGCCGTGGTGACCGGCGCGGGCCGCGGGCTGGGCCGTGCGTACGCGCAGCTGCTCGCCTCGCGGGGGGCCAAGGTGGTCGTCAACGACGCCGGCGGCGGCCTCGACGGCGAGGGCGCCGACGCCGGCCCGGCCGAGCAGGTGGTCGGGGAGATCACCGCGGCCGGCGGCGAGGCGGTCGCCTGCGGCGCCTCGGTGGCGACCCGCGACGGCGGCCAGGAGATCATCGCGACCGCGCTCGAGCACTACGGACGCATCGACATATTGATCCACAACGCCGGCAACGTCCGCCGTGGCTCGCTCAAACAGATGAGCTACGACGACTTCGACGCCGTGCTCGACGTGCACCTGCGCGGCGCGTTTCACGTTGTGCGGCCCGCCTTTCCGCTCATGTGCGACGCGGGCTACGGCCGCGTCGTGCTGACGTCGTCGATCGGGGGGCTGTATGGGAACCACGACGTGGCCAACTACGCGGCGGCCAAGGCCGGCGTGATCGGGCTGGCCAATGTCGTCGCGCTGGAGGGTGCCGCGGAGGGGGTGCGGTGCAACGTGATCGTGCCGGCCGCGGTGACGCGCATGGCCGAGGGCATCGACACATCGGCCTATCCGCCGATGGGCGCGGAACTCGTTGCGCCGGTGGTGGGATGGCTTGCGCACGAGTCTTGTTCGGTAACCGGTGAACTGTTCATCGCGCTGGCGGGTCGGGTGGCGCGGGCGGTGATCGCCGAGAGCCCGGGAGTGTGCCGGCCGGCCTGGAGCATCGAAGAGGTCGGCACCCACCTGGACGCGATCCGATACGCCGAGGCACCGCTGATTTTCCCGGTCGTCCCCGACGGACACAACGAGCACATCCGCTACAGCTTCGAGCTGGCTCAGAGGTTAACCGATCAAGGAGCGCTCAATGGCTAGCCCGACCGGCCCGATGGCGGGGCTGCGCGTCATCGACCTCACTGCGATGGTGATGGGGCCGTACTGCACGCAGATCATGGCCGACATGGGCGCCGACGTCATCAAAGTCGAACCCCCGCAAGGTGATAACACCCGCTACATCTCGGTGGGCCCCGCCCCGGGCATGAGCGGGGTGTTCGTCAACGTCAACCGGGGCAAGCGCAGCGTGGTGCTGGACCTGCAAACCGACGCCGGCGCCGGCGCGCTGCGCGCCCTGGTCGAGACGGCCGACGTGTTCATCCACTCGATGCGGGCCAAGGCGATCGCCAAGCTCGGTTTCGGCTACGACGACGTCGCCGCGATCAATCCCGCTGTCGTCTATACCAATTGCTACGGGTATGGGCGCCGCGGACCCGATCGCGACCGCCCCGCCTACGACGACACCATCCAGGCCGAATGCGGCCTGCCCGCGGTGCAACAACAGTTGACCGGCGAGGCCGACTACGTCGGCACCATCATGGCCGACAAGATCGCCGGGCTGACGGCGCTGTACGCGACGACGATGGCGTTGTTCCATCGCGAACGCACCGGGCAGGGGCAAGAAGTCGAGGTCGCCATGTTCGAAACCATGGCCTCGTTCATGCTCGTCGAACACGCCAACGGCGCCCTGTTCGACCCTCCGCTCGGGCCGGCGGTGTACCCGCGCACCGTGGCGCCCAACCGCCGCCCGTACCGCACCAGCGACGGCCATATCGCCGCGTTGATCTACAACGACAAGCACTGGAACGCGTTCATGAAAGCCGTTCAGCCACCGTGGGCCAGCGAGCTGTATGCCACGCTGGAGCAACGCGCCCGCGAGATCGACACCGTCTACGGGCTGGTGGCCGAGACGATGAAGGAGCGGACCACCGCGGAGTGGCTGGCGCTGCTTCGTGAACTCGAGATACCGGCCGCGCCACTGAACACGCCCGAAGCGCTGTTCGACGACCCGCATCTGAACGCCGTCGGCATGTTCGAGACGGTGGACGGCCCGCACGGGCCGGTGCGGTTCCCGGGGGTGCCCACCTGGTTCTCGCAGACACCGGGTCGGGTCGCGGGGCCGGCACCCGAACTCGGCGCACACACCGCAGAGGTGCTCGCCGAAATCAGCGCGAGCAGACAGAAAATCGCACGAAATGGCGTGCCAGACGATGACTTTGCGTCTGCTCGCGACGGAAAGGAACTCTGAACGATGGCCGTGCCCGTCTACAAACGCATTCTCGACCTGCTCGAGGCCGAGGGCGTGAACACCCTGTTCGGCATCCCCGACCCGAACTTCGTGCACATGTTCGCCGAGGCGGACGCGCGGGGGTGGTCGGTGGTGGCTCCGCATCACGAACTGAGCGCCGGGTTCATGGCCGAGGCGGCGTCGCGCATGACCGGTAACCCCGGCCTGTGCATCGGCACGCTGGGCCCGGGCATGGCGAACATCGCCGGAGCGATCCAGTGCGCGCTGGTGGAGAACTCGCCGGTGATCTTCCTCGGCGGGCAGCGCGCCCGGGTGACCGAGCGCCGAGTGCGGCGCGGCCGCATCCAATTCGTCCAGCAGGAACCGCTTTTCACCGCGTCGGTGAAGTACAGCAGCTCGATCGAGTACGCCGACCAGACCGACGAGATCATCCACGAGGCCATCCGCAGGGCCATGTCCGGCACGCCCGGTCCGACCTATGTCGAGTTCCCGTCGCACGTCATCCTCGAGGAGCTCGACGTCGACGCCGCCCCGCCACCGTCGGCCTACCGGCTGGTCAACCAGGGCGCCGGCACCCGCGAAGTGGCCGAGGCCGTCAAGCTGATCCGGGCGGCGCAAAGCCCGATCCTGTTGGTCGGCCATGGCGTGCACACCTCCCGCACCCAGCAGCAGGTCAAGGAGCTCGCTGAGCTGATGGCGTGCCCGGTGATCCAGACCTCCGGCGGCACGTCCTACATCCCAGGGCTGCAGGAGCGCACGTTCCCCTACCTGTTCTCGCCCGCGGCCAACGAGGCCGTCGAGGAATCCGATTTGTGCGTCGCGCTGGGCACCGAGCTCGGTGAGCCGATGCACTACGGCCGGACCCAGCACTGGGCCGCCAACAACGCGAACCGCAAGTGGGTGTACGTGGAGCAGGATCCGGCCGCCATCGGCGTCAACCGCCCGGTCGACGTGGCGCTGGTCGGCGATCTGCGCGGTGTGGTGCCGCAGCTGGTGGACGCGCTCAAGGATGGCCCGCGCAAGCCCGCGCCGGGGCTACAGGCTCTGGTCGAAAAGGATGCGAAAGAGCTTGCGGACGTGGCCGAGTCGGCGCCGTCCGGCCGGTCACCGATCCACCCGGCCCGCTACGTCGTCGAGGCCACCAAGGCGTTCAACGAACTCGACGACGGCATTCTCGTGCGCGACGGCGGCGCGACAGTGATCTTCCAGTGGACCTACTCGCAGTCCAAGCCGCGCGACGTGATCTGGAACCAGAACTTCGGCCACCTGGGCACCGGCCTGCCGTACGCCGTCGGGGCGTCGGTCGCCGAGGGTGGCAAGCGCCCGGTGATGCTGCTGACCAGCGATTCGGCGTTTCTGTTCCACATCGCCGAGCTGGAAACCGCCGCGCGGCAGAATCTTCCGCTGGTGTGCGTGGTGGGCGTCGACCACCAGTGGGGCCTGGAGGTGGGCGTGTACAAGCGCACCTTTTCCCAGCCGTCGCCGCAGCCCGGTGTGCACTGGAGCAAGGACGTCCGGATGGACAAGGTCGCCGAGGGCTTCGGCTGCCACGGTGAGTACGTCGAGAAGGAATCCGAGATCGGCCCGGCGATCGCCCGCGCCTACGCCAGTGGCAAAGTCGGCGTGGTGCACGTATGCATCGACCCGAAGGCCAATTCCGAGGAGATGCCCAAGTACGACCGATTCCGGACCTGGTACGCCGAAGGCACTCAGTAGGGCCCGCAGGAGAAAGAGGATCGATGTCATGCGCGAATACCTGAAGTTCTACATCGACGGACAGTGGGTCGACCCGGTGCGGCCCAACACTTTCGACGTGGAGAACCCGGCGACCGAGCAGGTGTCCGGGAAGATCTCGCTGGGGTCGGCCGCCGATGTCGACGTGGCGGTCAACGCCGCCCGGCGAGCCTTCACCGGCTGGTCGCAAAGCACCCGCGAACAGCGCCTGGACCTGTTGCAGGCGATCCTCGCCGAATACCAGAAGCGCGCGGACGATCTCGCGCAGGCGGTCACCGAGGAAATCGGCGCCCCGCCCTCGCTGGCCGCCGGGCCGCAGGTCTTCCTCGGGATCGGGCATCTGACCACGGCCATCGACGTGCTGAAGAACTTCCCGTTCTCCGAACAGAAGGGCGCGACCCTGATCGCCAAGGAGCCGATCGGCGTCTGCGGTTTGATCACACCCTGGAACTGGCCGATCAACCAGGTCGCGGTCAAGGTCTACCCGGCGCTGGCGACAGGCTGCACCGTCATTCTGAAACCGTCTGAGGTGGCGCCGTATTCGCCCTACATCTTCGCCGAGATCCTGGACGCCGCAGGCGTGCCGGCCGGGGTGTTCAACCTGATCAACGGCGACGGCGCAGGCGTGGGTGTGGCCCTGGCGAGCCATCCCGACATCGACATGGTGTCGTTCACCGGGTCCACCCGCGCCGGTGTCGAGGTCGCCCGGAACGCCGCGCCCACGATCAAGCGAGTAACCCAGGAGCTCGGCGGCAAAAGCCCCAACATCGTCCTCGACGACGGTGGCTTCGCCGACGGCGTGCGGGCCGGCGTGGCCAACATGATGCCCAATTCCGGGCAGAGCTGTAACGCGCCGTCGCGCATGCTGGTGCCGAATTCCCGGATGGACGAGGCAATTAGCCTCGCGCGCGAAGCCGCCGAACAGATCGCGGTGGGCAACGGTGCGGCGACGGCGATCGGGCCGGTGGCGTCGAGGACTCAGTTCGAGAAGGTTCAGCGCCTGATCCAGCAGGGCGTCGACGAGGGCGCGACCGTGGTCGCGGGCGGCCCCGGCCGGCCGGCCGGACTGGACAAGGGTTACTACGTCAAGCCGACCGTCTTCGCGCACGTCACCAACGACATGACGATCGCCCGCGAGGAGATCTTCGGGCCGGTGCTGTGCATCCTCGGCTACGACGACCTCGACCACGCCGTCCAGATCGCCAACGACACCGAATACGGTCTGGCCGGCTTCGTGTCGGGGGCCGACCTGGACACCGCGCGCGAGGTCGCCCGCAAGATCCGCGCGGGTTGGGTGACGATCAACCACGCCTTCGACATGAACGCGCCGTTCGGCGGCTATAAGCGCAGCGGCAACGGTCGCGAGTGGAGCGAGTTCGGCTTCCACGAGTACCTGGAAGTCAAGAGCACCCTGGGCTACGCGCCCGACGAGGCCTGACGCGTCGGGCCGAAACCCGAACGCAGCACGACAGAAAACACCTCGCGTGTCCTCCACGTGATCCGGCGGGCCCGCCTCTAGGCTGGCTTGCTGAACTCAACAGGAGGGGCAGCGACGTATCGGCATCAACCATGGCGCCGGGCGAGATGGTAGTTACGGCGCGCTGACAGAAAGCACCGAGCCGGGCGGGTCCCACCCCGCACCGGCTCGTCGTTCTCGGCCCCGATGGGTCGCCCCCGTGCGCCGGGTCGGCCGGCTGGCGATCTGGGACCGGCCGGAGCGGGCCAGCGGAATCCCGGCACTCGACGGGCTGCGCGCGATCGCCGTCGCGCTGGTGCTCATCGGGCACGGCGGCATCCCCGGCGTCACAGGCGGATTCATCGGCGTCGACGTGTTTTTCGTACTCAGCGGTTTCCTGATCACCTCGTTGCTGCTGGACGAGTTGGGGCGCAGCGGTCGCATCGAGTTGACCGGCTTCTGGATTCGGCGCGCGCGACGATTGCTGCCCGCACTGGTGCTGATGGTGCTCACCGTGGCCGCGGCCCGCCAGCTGCTGCCCGACCGGTCGCTGACCGGCCTGCGCGACGACGCCATCGCCGCCTTCGTGTGGATGGCGAACTGGCGCTTCGTCGCCCAGAAGACGGACTACTTTACCCAGGGCGCCCCGCCCTCGCCGCTGCAGCACACCTGGTCCCTGGGGGTGGAGGAGCAGTACTACTTCGTGTGGCCGGTGTTGCTCATCGCGGTCACCCTGTTGCTCGCCGCGCGCGCGAGGCGGCACTCGCGCCGAGCCACGGTCGGCGGCGTGCGGTTCGCCACGTTCCTGATCGCCACCGTGGGCGCGCTGGCCTCCGCGGCGGCCGCGATCGTGATGACGTCGGACGGCACCCGCGACCGGATCTACTTCGGCACCGATACCCGCGCGCAGGCGTTGCTGGTGGGCGCGGCGTCGGCCGCCCTGCTGGTTCGGGACTGGCCGTCGATGAACCGCGGCTGGTGCATGATTCGCACCCGGTGGGGTCGTCGGGTGGCCCGAATCCTGCCGGTGCTCGGTCTGGTGGGACTGGCGGCGGCGACGCACTACGCCACCGGCGCCAGCGGCGAATTCCGGCACGGCTTGCTGATCGGGGTCGCGGTGGCGGCCGTGATCGTGATCGCACCGGTCGCGCTCGAGCAGCGCGGGCTCGTCGCCCGGTTGCTCGCGGTGCGCCCGCTGGTGTGGCTGGGCACCATCTCCTACGGCGTGTACCTGTGGCACTGGCCAATCTTCCTGGCGCTCAACGGCGAACGCACCGGGTGGACCGGGTTGCCGTTGTTCGCCGTGCGGTGCGGGGCCACGCTGGTGGCGGCCGCGGTGTCGTATTGGCTGCTCGAACAACCCATTCGGTGCTGGCGACCGGCACGGGTGCCATTGCTGCCGCTGGCGGCCGCGACGGTGGCCAGCGCCGCCGCGGTGACGCTGTTGGTGGTTCCGGTGGGCACCGGGCCCGGTCTGCGTGAGGTCGGTCTGCCGCCCGGTGTCTCGGCGGTCGCGGCGGTCTCGCCGTCAGCGCCCGGCCCGAGCCGGCCCCGAGATGCCAACCGGCCGTTCACCGTCTCGGTGTTCGGGGACTCCATCGGGTGGACCTGGATGCACTACCTGCCTCCGACGCCGGGGTTTGCGTTTCTGGATCACACGGTCATCGGATGCAGCCTGGTGCGCGGCACTCCCTACCGCTACATCGGCCAGACCCTGGAACAACGGTCCGAGTGTGACGGCTGGCCGATCCGCTGGTCGAGGCAGGTCAGCCAGGACCAGCCGGACGTCGCGCTGCTGGTCATCGGCCGCTGGGAGACGGTGGACCGGGTCAACGAGGGGCAGTGGACCCACATCGGCGACCCGACCTTCGATGCCTACCTCAATGGTGAGCTCCAACGGGCGCTGACCATCGTCGGCGGCACCGGTGTCCACGTGGTGGTCGCCACCGTCCCGTACAGCCGGGGCGGGGAAAAGCCGGACGGCCGCCTGTATCCGGAGGACCAGCCGGATCGGGTCAACCTGTGGAATGCCATGTTGCGCAAGACCGTGAGCCACCATCCGAACGTCGCGATCCTCGATCTGAACAAGAAGCTGTGTCCCGACGGGGTCTACACCGCCAAGGTCGACGGCATCAAGGTGCGCAGCGACGGCGTCCACCTCACCCCCGAAGGGGTGAAGTGGCTGACGCCGTGGCTCGAGGAATCGCTGCGGTAGCCGCTAACCGCTTGTGCGGCAGCTGATTTCCATGCTGTCGCTGTCGCGTACCTGGAAGTTGAAGCTCACGTAGCCGTTGTCGGGGTTGCGCACCCGGTCCAGATAGGGCGCCATGTCGGCCGAGCTGGCGTTGTCGGCGATCACCAGCACCCCGGGTGACAGGCGCGGTTCCAGCAGTTCGAGCACGGGCAGGTACAGGTCTTTCCAGCCGTCGAGTAGGACGAAGTCGACCGGTCCCGGCAATTCCGCCAGCGTGGACAGCGCATCGCCTTCGAGGATGGTGATGACGTCATCCAAGCCGGTCTCGGCGAACGTCTGCTTGGCCGCGGCGATCTTGGTGTCGCTCAGTTCGGTGGTCACCACCCGGCCGGTGCCGTTGTCGCGCACCGCGGCGGCCAGGTGTACGGCGGAAATGCCGAAGGACATCCCGAATTCGACGACGGTGGCCGGGCGGGTGGCCCGGATCAGTGAATACAGCAGCCGGCCGGCTTCCGGTGTTACCGGAATGTAGAACTCGCTCATCGCATCGGCCCGCTCCTGCGCGGTCATCGGCCGATCGAAGGTGCCGCGCCGCTCGCGCAACAGCGACATCTGCTTCTTCGACTCGGCATACATGCGGTCGAGTACCGATGCGACCCGGGCATCCTGCAACGTTGTGGTCATGGCAACGAGCCTAGGCGCGCAGCCTGAGCGGGCGCTGGGAGTGCGGTGGCGGTTGTTACGCGTTTGACGAGCCTGCGACCACGGTGTCACTATGGACCCGCAAGCACCTCGGTAGGTGAGGCGTCTGCATGGATACAGGCCACTGACCCCGAACGTCGAGAGACGCCCCGGGTCAGGACAGCTCTTCCCGGACTAAGGGTTGAGCCCAAGTGGCTTCTGGACTGGGAGCGATCGCAAGCGCGGCGAAGCCGGGCGATGCGGGTCGCGACCAATGATCTGGGAGCGATCGCAAGCGCGGCGAAGCCGGGCGATGCGGGTCGCGACCATTGATTTGGGTCCGGATACGCCGTGCAGTGCCGAAGCTCCGTCGAGAGGGGTGCGACCCGCGGCGTGTGCCGCGGGCCATTCCTGCCTCTCTCGTTCAGGTGAACGTGGTGACACCCGCGTGTGTCTTGGCCGTGAGGAGGTGAGGGCGAGATGAGTCCCGGCGATAGTCCCTATCCGAAATCCGTCTTGTCCCGATCCGGTTCCGGCATTTCTTTCACCGCCTGACCCTCGCCTGGTCCCGCGCGGCTGAACCGCCATGCCGATGCCGATCGGTCCCTTCGGCAGGAGAATATCATGGCTTTTGTTGTTACCCAACGTTTTTCCGTTGCGTCCAGGATGCGTGGACGGTCCATGCTGCGCGCTGGCAGGTTGTTGGCCAACAGGTTGCACCTGCGGGCCGGCCTGACGCCGCAAGAGCGGGCCAACCTGTACGTCTCGAGGATGCCCATCGCGGTGGTCACCGCGTCGCTGGGTGGCCACGCCTCGGGTTCCGACAGCAACCACCGCTGAACCACTGCCTCGGCGACGGGCGTCACAGCGCCGCCCGTCGCCGTCGGCGCGCTGAGTGCCGCAACCACGACCGTGTCCATCCGCTCCCTCCTGGCGCGAACCTGTTCGAGATAGCGAGGATTCGATGACTTCGATCCACACCGGCGGCGGTCGCCGGGCCCCGGCGCCTGGCCGGACCCCTACCGCGCCGGAAAGCGCAGCCCCCGGCGCCGCAGGCGCTACCGTGCTGGATTCCGCGCACGCCGGCGACATCGTCGGCGCGTTCGGGCGCATCCGGCGCGACGGGACCGGCGCGTACGGGGCGTTCAGCGGACGCTGGCGGCGCCTGCGGACACTGGCGGTCATCACCGGTCCCGGACTGATCGTCATGGTGGGCGACAACGACGCCGGTGGCGTCGCCACCTACGCGCAGGCCGGCCAGAACTACGGCATGGGCCTGTTGTGGACGCTGGCGCTGCTGATTCCGGTGCTGTACGTCAACCAGGAGATGGTGCTGCGATTGGGCGCCGTGGCGCGGGTTGGCCACGCGCGCTTGATCTTCGAGCGGTTCGGCAAGTTCTGGGGCGCCTTCAGCGTCGGGGACCTGCTGATCCTCAACGCCTTGACCATCGTGACCGAATTCATCGGTGTGTCATTGGCTCTCGGCTTCCTGGGCTGCCCGAGGATCGTCGCCGTCCCGGCCGCCGCCGTGCTGCTGTTCGCCGTGGTGGCCGGCGGATCGTTCCGCCGCTGGGAAAGGTTGATGTTCCTGCTGATCGCGGTCAATGTGCTGATCATCCCGCTGGTGGCGCTGGTGCATCCGACCCCGAAAGTCACCGCCGCCGGCCTGATCCCGCAATTTCCCGGTGGGCTCAACTCGACGGTGCTGCTGCTGGTGGTGGCGATCGTGGGCACCACGGTCGCGCCATGGCAGCTGTTCTTCCAGCAGTCCAACGTGGTGGACAAGCGCATTACCGCCCGCTGGATCCCTTATGGCCGAGCGGATCTGGCCATCGGAATCGTCGTGGTGATGGTCGGTGCGACGGCGCTGATGGCGGTGGCGGCGTTCGGAATGGCCGGGACCGCCGACGCGGGTCACTTCACCGATGCGGGGGCGGTCGCCTCGGGGTTGTCCCAGCACCTGGGTCGAACGGTCGGGGTGCTGTTCGCCATCATCCTGCTGGATGCGTCGCTGATCGGCGCCAACGCCGTCGGGCTGGCGACCACCTATGCGGTCGGCGATGCCATGGGTAGGCGGCACTCGTTGCACTGGAAGATCAGCGAGGCCCCGCTGTTCTACGGGGGTTACGCGCTGCTGCTCGGGGTCTCGGCGGCGATCTCGTTCAGCCCCGATCACATCCTGGGCCTGGTGACCCAGGGTGTGCAGGCATTAGCCGGCGTGCTGCTTCCCTCGGCGACCATCTTCCTGGTGCTGCTGTGCAACGATCGGGCGGTGTTGGGGCCCTGGGTTAACACGGTGCGGCAGAACATCATTGCGTGGACCATCGTGTGGTGTCTGGTGCTGCTCTCACTGGCATTGACGGCGACCACCTTCTTCCCCGGTCTCGCGACCGGCACCATCGAGGCGGGGCTGGCGGCCGGCGCGGTCCTCGGCATCGTCGGCGGCGCGGTGATGATCTTCGCCGGGCGGCGACACCGAAACCCGACCGAGGCGGAGGCCATCGTGCGCACCCTTGGGGGTGGCCTGGATCCAGGGGAGGTGGACGAACTCGAAGATGCCGCCTCGCTGAGGCGCGCCGAGCGGCGCGCGATACTTCGCCAGGACCGCGCGAGCTGGCAGACCCCCAACCTCGCCTTGCTCGATCGGCCGGCGATGTCGCCGATGCGCCGGGCGGGGCTGTTCACCCTGCGGGGTTACCTGGTGGTGGCGGTCGCCTTCGTCATCATCAAGATCGTGCAGGCCGGCGTCGTCGGCCCGGCCGCGTCACTGTGAGTTGGTCGGCAGCAGAACGATTTTCCCGTGGGTGTGCCGCCGCTCGAGCTCGGCGTAGGCGTCGGCGAGCCGGTCCAGCGGGTAGGTCGCGGCGATGTCGAACTCGATGACGCCGGACACGATCAGCTCGGCCATCTCGGCGAGCACCTCGGGCGTCGAGGCGTCCATGCTGCCCTCGGTCTTGGCGCCCACTTCACCGGCCTTCTCGAAGGAGATGATGGTGTCGATCCGCTCGGGCGCCACGCCGAGGTCGACGGCCAGCTGGACGTAGTCCGGGCCGAAGAGATCGATGAAGGCGTCGATCCCGTCGGGCGCCGCCGCGCGCAGCCGCTCGGCGAGTCCGTCACCATAGGCGACCGGAATGACGCCACGCGAGCGCAGCCAGTCGGCGTTGCCCGGCCCCGCGATGCCGAGCACCCGGGCCTGACGCAACACCAGAAGCTGCACGACCAGGCTGCCCACCCCGCCGGCGGCGGCCGACACCGCGATCGTCTCGCCCCGTTGCGGCGCCACCGCGCGCACGGCCGCATAGGCCGTCGCACCGACCACGTAGAGCGAACCCGCTGCCTCCCAACCGAGTTGGGGAGGCTTGCGGATCAACTGCCCCACCGGAACCGCGGTGTGCGTGGCGTGGCTGGACCGGCGCATGCTGAACCCCAGCACCTCGTCGCCGACCGAGAACTCGGTGACACCGGCCCCCACGGCGGAGACGACGCCGGCGAGGTCGCTGCCCTGGCCGGAGGGAAAGGTAGCCGGGAAGATCTCGTGCATCGCCCCGGACCGGATGCCGGCCTCGCCGGGGTTGATCCCCGCGGCGCGCACTTCGACGACCACCTCACCCGGGCCGGGGGAGGGCATCTCGATGTCCGCCACGTACAACACCTCGCGCCCCCCGTACCGGTCGAACCGTACTGCGCGCGCCGCTGCGGCCGTCATACCGATCTCCTTCTGCGCGAGGATGCTGTCACCCCCGCCAGCATAGGCACGTCAAAGTGCTACCCCCGGGCGCCGAGTGGGCATATGTTCGTAGCAAGCCTGGGTTACACCACCATTTCGCCTGCGGTGTCGGGAGCCGCGGTACAGGCCGGATACCGATGACACGTGGGAGGGACACGCGTGGGAGTTGATCGGATCGGCATCGCCGGCTGTGCCGTTGCCGTCATCGTGGCGGGGGCCGCGAGCGCCGGATGCGGTGGCGCCGACAAGGCCGCACCACCGTCTTCGAGTTCGCCCACGTCGACCAGTTCCAGCGCGGTCACCGGCCCGCCGTCGGGCCAGCCCTCGGATTACGGCTTCCTGTTGATCAAGCCGAACGACGTCGGTGGCGGTCTGACCGCGCCCCAGTCACCCATGCTCAACCCCAACAACGCGCCGGGAGTCGCGCAGCTGTTCGCCAACGCCGACAGCAGCCGCCGGTTGTGGGACACCATCGTGATCGCCGCCGACCCGTCGGCGGCAGCGGCCGAATTGGCCACCACCCAAGGCAGTTACAACGGCAAGGTGAGCGGGACCTGGGCACCGCTTGCCGTCGGCGCCAACGGGGTGACCATTGCGGGCACCTCACCGGACAACTCCCAGGCGATGACGGTGTTGGTCTTCACCGAAGGCAAGGCCCTGGTCACGCTGGAATTCGACAGCGCGCCCAACGATCCGCTCGATCCGGCGGTCGCCCTCGACATCGGTCGCAAGCAGGATGCCGCGATCAAACACGGGCTCCCCGGCTAGCTCAGGCGTCGTTACACCAGGCCCAGTAGGCCCAGATCCGCGACGTACTTGTCGATCAGCGCCGCCGACAGGTGTGGAATATCTTGGTCTGCACCGATTTTCGCGGCCCGCACGGCCGCACGGAACACGTCGGTGGGGGCCGGCGCGCCGCGCAATGGTGTCTCCGGCTTGCGGTACGCGTCCAGCAATGGCAGCACCGAATGCTGACGCTGCTTGTCCGGCAAGGCGCGGATGGCCGTCGTGAACCGGCTCAGCCATTCGTCGTAGTCGTCGATGCGCCGGATGTCGTGCCCGGCGGCGATCAGCCAGTCGACGAACACATCCAGTGAGACGCCGTCGTCGTGCGGGTTCATCACATCGAAGGACCGATACGTCCCGGAAGCCTCAGCGGCCGTGGCGATCTGCTCACCCAGCGTGGTTACGGCTTCGGCCACGAAGTCGGCGGGCAGCCCGTCGTAGTGGGCCACCGCCCGGTTTCCGTGTGGATCGGTCTGGTAGAAGGAGGCCGGCGCGATGCCGGTGATCAACAAGCTGAACAGCAACCGGGTGAACGCATCCGGCACGTTCAGCTGGCCGGCATACCGGCTGTGCGCCAGGATCATGTCGGACCGGAACACGGCGACCGGCAACCCGCACAGGTCGTGCGCCTCGCGCAGCAACACCTCGCCGGCCCACTTGCTGTTCGCGTAGCCGTTCGCGTAACTGTCGTCGACCGGCCGTAACGCACTCACGGTGCGGATGTCACCATCCTCGGTGAACGTGGACGGATCGACCGACAGCGCCACCGCGACGGTCGACATGTACGTGACGGGTTTGATCCGGGTCGTCAGGGCCAGCCGAATCAGCTCGGCGGTGCCCACCACATTGGGGCCGAAGAGTTGGTCGTACGGCAGCACGTGGTTGACCAGAGCGGCCGGATGCACGATCAGGTCCACAGTTTGCGCGAGGCGCTCCCAGGTCGGCTGCGCCAACCCAAGTTTGGGTTCGCCGATATCGCCGACGATGACCTCGAGATGGTCGGCGGCCAGGGCGCGGAACCGCTCCAGCAAGTGCGGATCTCCGCTGTCGAAGACACCCTCCAGCCGTTTGGCGGCGGCCGAGGCGTCCGCGGCGCGAATGATGGAGATCAGTTTTCCGCCGGTTCCGGCTAGCCGCTCGAGCCACTCCAGGAGCAGGAATCGCCCGAGATAACCATTGGCGCCGGTCAGCAGGACG